>JAAZXX010000540.1 GCA_014239995.1 Verrucomicrobiia bacterium | reverse complement strand
AGGGCGTGGGCTTCCTATCAAAAGGCTCTCGTCTTCTGGGCAGCCTCTCCCTTGCTCGAAAAGGCCCGCAACAGCTACCTGAATATTGTTTGGAAGGCGGCCCATTCCCCCGGATCTGGACGCTATGATTCCTATGGAAACCGTGGAAGCATGATTCCGGTGGATGTCATGGAAAACGCCGTTCGCATTGCAGTCGATGATGAGGACCGGGCCCATGCCCAATACCTGCTGGGCCGTTCGCTGGAAATCCTTCAGGGAAACGCTGCCTTCAGTTTTGAAAGAATACACAGGGCCTATGAGTCGGCTATCACCGCAAAGGAAAAGCATGCATGGCTTGACGATGCCCTGGCACAATACGCCCAGTGGTTGTCGCGGCGTGGGAAAGCTGTCAAGCGTGAGGACGGGCAATGGACTTTTCGCCCTGATTACAAGGCCGCAGCTCGGGTCTGGCGCCGTTTGCTGGACCTTTATGACAAGGGGCAAACACGTTACCTGCAACAGGCTGAAAGCAATCTCAAGCAGATCACGGGAGCGCAGCTCGAACTGGCCACGGATCATGCCTTCATTCCCGGATCCAGAATTCGACTATACTGTCAGTGGCGTAATGTGGATCGTTTTCGACTGAAAGTATTTCCCTTTCACCTGGGCAGGGATTTTGACCTCTCCAGCCGGGGCGACTCCAATGCCTATCAATGGCTGCGTGGTCAAGAGATGCCCATCCACGAAGCTGTTTATGATCAGGTTCACAACACTGGGGATGGTGGCAATCATGAGCCTGGAAGAATGGAATTGGTGCTGGAAAAGCCCCTGCCTGAGGGTTCCTACATGGCGGTGACCTATGCCGATGGTGTCGAGCAGAGCAGGGAGTGGATCCTGGTCAGTAATCTTTCTGTCATGGCTCGTGCCTCCACCAACCGGATGCTGATCTGGGTATGTGATGCGCGTGACGGAACACCTCTGGGTGGTTCTGAAGTGCGGCTTTGGCAGCGCTATCGAGAAGGCAGGAAGTGGTATTGGCGTTCCCATGATCGCAAGACAGATGCCCGGGGAATGGTGGTGATGGAGTCTACAGATGCTTCGGCGGGCTCGTGGCTGGTCACTGCCTCGAATGGCCTTCAGCAAAACCTGAGCATCGTGCAAAGGCCGGGAAGTCGATCTCAATCGTATCAATGGAAGATCTATGCCTATACCGACCGGCCTGTCTACCGGCCCGAGGACGAAATACATTGGAAAGCGATCTTGCGTGCCAGGGATGAAAAAGGTTTTTCCACTCCCGGAGGCAAGCAGCTCAAGGTGCGTTTCCGGGATCCAAAAGGTACGGTTGTCCTTGAGGAAAGCGCCAGACTCAACGCTTTTGGGTCCGTGCATGGCACATGGAAGCCGACCGATGTTTCTGCCCTGGGCATGTATCGAATAGAATTGTTCAATGCGGATGGAAAACAAATAGGGAGATCAACGAACCTCTTCCGGTTGGAAGCCTACAAACGTCCAGAAATGAGGCTGACGATTGGAATACCCGAAGAAGGTGGAGATACCGGATCTCCGGTGCCGCGGCCTGGGGATCAGATCGCACTCGAAGCGAAAGCTACCTATTATTTCGGTGGACCCGTTGTCGGTGCTGATGCCGAGGTCAGGGTCTACCGCAAACCCTATCGCCATGTGTTCCCCATTT
The DNA here is from genome assembly GCA_014239995.1 of Verrucomicrobiia bacterium. Classification (GTDB taxonomy): domain Bacteria; phylum Verrucomicrobiota; class Verrucomicrobiia; order Limisphaerales; family AAA164-E04; genus AAA164-E04. Next base: position 1,540 of record JAAZXX010000540.1, on the reverse strand, counting down.
CGAGGCCTTTTGCATGGCTTGATGCATCGCAGGCCAGGGGAAAGATATCTCACAGGCAGGGAGGCGGCGTGCTGGAGCATGAGATGACCTTGAAAACGGATGCTCATGGAAAATTGAGCATCGTATTTGAATCCAAGGACAACCTTGATATGGATTTGAGTTATCGTGTGGAAGTAAGGTTGACGGATGCTTCAAGGCGTGAAGTCGTTGCTGAGCATGAGGTGCGTGTTTCGCGACAGGGCCATTTTGCACGCGTGGAAACAGATCATCGTTTAGCCCAACCCGGTGACAAGGTTTCCCTTGATTTTCAGGTCGTGGATATCAACGAGCGCCCCCTGGGCCAACTGGAAGGTCAGGTGAAGATCATTCGCAAACGTTGGCGTGAGGTTTGGTGGACACCCGAAGGATTGGAAATAGAAGGGTCCGCCTTGCGTGCCGTCCAGCAGCAGCATACCAACTTTCCTCCTCCTCCCGAACGGCCTGATCAGCGCCCATGGCGCCTGAAGGAACGGGGGTATGCCTCGGAGGTCATTGTTGAGCGCGAGCTTCGCACGGATGACGAAGGGCATGCACAATGGGTATTTTCGCCGGAAAAAACAGGCTATTACTCAGTGATTTGGACCAGCGAGGATCAACGTCCCGGAGGCTTTGCCGGCCCGGGCCTGGAGGTGCAGGCCACGGCCAACTTCTGGATCAGTCATGACGGGACGCGTGACCTGGGATATCATTCAGGCGGGGTCGAGATCATTGTTGATCGGGACACCTTCAAGTCCGGGCAGATCGCGCCCGTCATGCTGAGTGTGCCCACCAGTGACCGATGGGTCCTGTTGACCCTCGAGTCAGATCGACTGATTGAGCACCGGGTTATCCATGTCGAGGGTCTTGTGAAAATGGTGCCTGTTGACATCAATGCCGCCCACATTCCCAATTTTTACATCCAGGCAATGATGGTCAGTGACCATGAAATTCATCAGGACAGTGAACGCATTGTTGTCCCTCCCAGTGCGGCTTTCCTGAATGTTGAATTGATCACGGACCAGTCTCACTATGAACCACGCGAAGAAGCTGTCGTGGAGGTGCGTGTGACGGATGATCAGGGCAATCCTGTCGAGGCGGAGGTGGGTCTTTCGGTTTATGATACCTCGGTAACCTATATTCAGTCTGATATCGCCGGTGATCCACGCAAGCGTTTTTACGGGGACCCGCGACCGCTGGTCTCCAGTTTTGGAAGCCACTGGCGTCGTTTTACCAAATTGGTGGCATCCAAGGAATACGGTCTGCTTAGTGCAGAACAACTTCAGCGGTATCTTGAACTGGGTGGGCCGGATATATCCCGGGAGCAGTCTCTTGGGATGGTGCGCGGTAGAAATAATGAGCAAGATTTGTTCTATGCAGTGGAGAGCAGTCAACTTGCCGATGGTGCTAGCATGCGGATGGCCAAATCCGTGCGGTCCAGAGAGGTTTTCGACGAAAGGGTAGCGGCCTCTCCCTTGGCCATGTTGGACGCTGACGGTAGCGCAGTATCCCAGGATGACATGCT
>JAAZXX010000053.1 GCA_014239995.1 Verrucomicrobiia bacterium | reverse complement strand
AGATACTTGCTCTAATTCGGTGATTTAGCGTTTCCATCTCATTGATGTTTTTCTGCCTAAAAGTACGCAATATCCGTCCAAAGGTCGTTTCATCCGGAATCCTTAGCCAACCTGCCGCGAGGCACAAAACACGGTCATTCCAAACCGTCACTATCGAACTTACCGAACGTGCACCCCCAATAATTGCGACCAGGGGCAGTAGAATCATGCCCGCTGCGTCATAAACTCCAGTGGCACCACGTTGATGATCCAGGGTCTGTTCAATATTTGACGTAAATCGTGTTTCTTTAAAAATTTAACCACCGGGATTAAACCCGCTTGTGCGGTCAGGTCTTGTCCGCCTTGGATGATTTGTATGTTTTTGACTGAACTTCTGGATGATCTTATGTTATGATAACTCTTCATCAAAATAGTGACAGGTCAAAAAGTTGATTTTGAGGTTAACTACTTGACTATGTTACCATTTTCATGTTTATTTGTTATCTAATTGCAGGATCTAGGTTTAAAGCCATTAGCTGTTAGCGATGCAAGCCTAAGAGCTAATTATAATGAATCCGTGGATCGAGCCAGGCGTAGCTGATATCAACGAGCAAATTGGCGATCAACACCACCGTTGCCAGGATGATATTGATGCCTGAAATGATAGTATAGTCGCGGGCGTTGATCGATTCCACCATGATCTTCCCCAATCCCGGTAAACCAAAGATGCTCTCGACCACCACAGCTCCACCAATGACAAAGGGGAGCTGAAGCCCCACGGTGGTGACCACCGGGATCAGCGTGTTCTTGAGAACGTGACGCATTACCACGACTCTCGCTGTCAGCCCCTTGGACCAAGCCGTCCGCACATAATCCTGCCCCATTTCCTCGATGACCAAACTACGGGTCAGCCGCATGGTCTGCCCGGAAAACCAAAATCCCAGGATCAGAGCCGGCAGGAAGACCATGCCCAGATTGCCAAGGGGGTCATCCCAGAAAAAAATATAAACCAGGGGCGGTGAGATATTCCACCAGAGAGCGGGGTAGATCAAGATCATGGTTGCCAGCCAGAAATCCGGAATGCAGACCAGGAAGATGCCAACACTGCGAACAAGATAATCCAGTTTTGATTCCGGCCGGACGCCGGCAATGACCCCAACCGGGATGGCAATGACCAGGGAGAGGAAAATAGCCATAAAACCCAGTTCCAGGGAGACGGGTAAGCCACTCAACAAATTGTCGTTTACAGACATCCCGGTCCAAAGGGACTTGCCAAAATCACCTCGCAGTATTCCGCCTATCCACTTGAGATACTGCTGGTGAATGGGTAAGTCCAACCCCAGGTATTTTAAAATCGCTTCGCGAGTCACCCCTCCAAATACATCCGCATGGCCTGTCATGGCACGCGTCATCATCAGGTCCACGATGTCCCCTGGAATGAAACGCAAGCCCATGAACACGATGATGGAGACCAGGATCAAGCTAGGAATAATAAGGACCACTCTCTTGATAATATAGCTTAGCATCTAGATATTTTATCCCCATGCGGATTCGGAAAATGCGAATTGCACAATTGTAAAAAAAAAAGGAGGGAATGAATAACACTCCCTCCCTTAAGTTTGTTAATTCACTCAGGAATTACTCTTTGGCGCCTCGTCCGCTCAGCTGCTTTCTCAATTCTACATCAAGCCAGGAATATTTTAACATATGAACCGCCATTCCCTGCCAACCAATAAGGCCATCATAGTTGTTAACCCATTTTTGTTGAAATTGAGATCCCGTTGTCATCATGAGAGGCAAAAACCACAATTCCTCATTCGACCAATAGGCGAGTTTTTTCCATTTCCTCAGGTGCTCATCAAGGTTAGTTTCGGTATTGATATCATCAAGCATTGTGATGAATTCCTGACCATAGGCACTTTTTTCGAACTCTGTGTTGCCTTGTGCAAACCAAGGCATCGGACCACGGGGGTCCATGTGTATCGAAAAAGCACACGTAGGAAACGCAAATATGCATCCTGTGTCAGACCAAGCCATATCCGTGTAGGTGGGATCGGGTTTTTTATTCATGGTCATACTATACATTTTAGCCATTTCCACGACTCTGATCTTCACGTCGATGCCAACCAGGGAAAGATAGAGTGCAGCGGCTTCCGCAGCTTCCCGACCAAAGTCAGCGACAATGATATTTGTCTTAAAACCATTCGGATAGCCAGCCTCGGCCAACAGTTTTTTGGCTTCCTCCGGATAGTATCCATACTGCATAGCGATATCCGGGCGTTCTTTTTTCATGTCTTCTAATGAAATATAATAGGGTGCCGTGTCTGGATAGGTTGGCATAATAGGGAATATTGCGGAACCACCATACAGACTTTGGTTCATTTCCTCGTGGTTGATGGCCAACATGGCTGCCCGGCGGACACGCTTGTCACTGAAAGGTTTCATGGTAATGTTAACCGGCATCAACTGTGCTCGGGCAGCACCCTTTATCTCCTCTAAATTAGGGTTAGATTTCAAGAGGTCATTCACGTCACTGATGCTCAAAACTCGAGCCGCAATAGTAGCGTCAAGTTTGCCTGTTGCGAGTCCCGCTTTTTGTGCAGCGTCATCTATAAAGATATACTTCACCTTATCTAAATAGGGGAGTGAATTTCCAGGATTAAAGGGATCTTTCCCCCAGTAGTCCGGGTTTTTTTCATATTCAACGATACTGTTTTCGACAAATTTTGTTGGGTAAAATGGCCCGGATCCGTAGGTATTCTTCCAGTCATTTCGATTGATGCCTTGCTCGACCAACTCCCTTGGGAAAATACCATGGGTAGCGACGGTGCCGGTAAATTTATCCATTTCTGCTGTTGGGGTTTTCCATTCCACTTGAATGGTATATTTATCGAGGACAGTCCATTTATATTTCTCTTTATTCCCGCTCGCTTCTGTGTTGCTGATTTTAATTGCCGCATTCCAGGTAGCGAGGACATCCTCAGCATCAATTTCTCGACCATTGACCGGGGCTTTATTGCGGAATTTAACTCCCTTTCTCAGATGAAAGACCAACTTGGTTGGATGCACTTCCCAGGATTCGCACAAGCCGCACGACCAGGCTCCATAAGGGGCGGACATTGTGTTTAAACCATAGGTGCCGTCACCATACGGTCCTTTTCTGACATCTGGAATTATCAGATAATCATGACCTGCAACACTACCCATATGGTCAAATTGGTGTGCCGCTGGATCAAAGCCCATTCTTTCATCATAGGCTGATACAACCAATGTACCGCCGTATTTTTGGGCAGACACACTGCCTGCCAGAAAGACGCTTGCTCCCAGGATGAGAGCCAGCAGGGTTGCGCTCAATTTTGAGCTGCTTTTTTGAAAAAACATGTTTTTCCTTTCGATTGGATGTTCAAGATTAAGGATTGTTTTGAAACCTGCCTTCATTCCCGAAAGCACGTTATCGACGAGTTCTCTACTCATAGACACTCCTTCTTCATTTTAAAGTGATAAAAAAAACCGACTCACTCACCGGAATAGGGCAATGAACCAGCAACTGACTCCAATTCCCTACGATTGGATAACTGGATTATATTGTATATATTATATGATATATACATCGTTATGAACGATACCCCCCCCCCCAAGTTTTGTCAAGTAAAAAAATTAACATTTTTAATTTAATGGTTAAATATGTGATATTATTGAGATTTAAAGAAGATATTTTTTGTGACTTTGGGCAGGAATCACCTTAAAAAGTGCTTGTGGACTTGCTGAATGTTATTAACTGATGTTACGCAATGCACTTAACATATTGGGATCACTTACTAAAATCATAATTATTGTGTTTCGGCGAGTTTGGGTCCACACTATTTTTACAAATAATATCAGTAATCCAGATTTTTTATCAAAAACAATCGCATAATTAGCAGGACAAAAAACGTTGTGCTTTCAAGAAAATCAGTTTTCATGCTGATGGCTGATTTTGCTGATCCTGAAATTGAAACTCATATGATTCTTGCGAGGTTTTTATGATTTGTGTTCTTCTGGAAGTGTATTCAGACTATCTGATCATTTCCTCGTTCCAAACCACGGCGACCGGCCTGTCGAAAGTGCTGGAGAACTGTTGCTCGTTTCCAGCGACAGAGAGCTTTCCTTTGATGAAATCACGGCGATCTCTCAGAAACGATGGAAGGTTGAAGAATTTTATAAATCTGTTAAATCAAATGCTGCTTTCGCAAAATCACCGGCAAGCACGGTGAGAACTCAAAGCAATCACTGCTTTGCAGAAATTTACGCATTCGTTAAACTTGAAAAGGAGAGAATCAGGACAACATTGAACCACTTTGCCATTAAGGGGAAAATTTATATCGAGGTTTTGAAAATCGCATAGGACAATCTTGAAAAGATGAGTGGAACTCAAAATCGGCTGGCTTTAGTGTAGTCTGATATCCCTCTGCGTAACATCAGTTAATAACATTCAGCAAGTTAACAAGCACTTTTTAAGGAGATTCCTGCCCAGAATCACAAAAAATATCTTCTTTAAATCTTAATAATATCAAGTATTTAAGCATTAAAATGAAAAATGTTAATTTTTTTACTTGACAAAACTTGGGGGGGGGGGATATCGTTAATAACGATATATATGACATATAATATATACAATATAATCCAGTTATCCAATCGTAGGGAATTGGAGTCAGTTGCTGGTTCATTGCCCTATTCCGGTGAGTGAGTCGGTTTTTTTTATCACTTTAAAATGAAGAAGGAGTGTCTCTGAGATCGAAGTCGTTGCCGAGGAAATTCGCAGTGTTGGCCGGGAAGCCCTTCCGGTGCAGACGGATGTTGCAAAAAAATCTGACGTGGATTCCATGGTGCAACAAACCCTGGAGCGTTTTGGCAAGGTCGATATCCTCGTGAATAATGCCAGATTTGCTGATCATAAAGCTATTCCTGACATCAGTGAGGAGGACTGGGACATTCAAATCAACGTCAACCTCAAATCTGTCTTTCTTTGTACTCAAGCAGTGTTCACTCACATGTGCGGGCAGGGGAGCGGGCATATTGTCAATGTCTCTTCTCTTGCAGGAAAGTACTACCCGTACAAGATGGCGGCCTATGGCGCAGCCAAGTGGGGAGTGGTTGGTCTCACGGGGATTACACAAGAGGAGGGGCATCCCCATGGGGTGAGGGCGATACTCATACGTCCAGGAAACGTTGATACACAGATGCAGCATGATAATCATGATGTCTATCGTGAAAAACTTATGTAGCCTGAAGATATCGCAGCAGTGATTTTACTTGCTGTCACCCAGCATCCGCGTGCCTACACTCCCGTCTTTGATGTTTACCCCTTTGAAAATGTTCAGAAGGAAGACTCTTGGGAAGCAAAGTGGTACGGCAGCAGTAATGAAAAAAAACGGGAACTATACAGAAAATAGGGGGAGTCGGCAGAATTACAACACCTGCTGCCAGCAGGTGCGGACGTTGCCTTCATAACCTAGAGATGATGGTCTCGTAAAAAATCAGAGGCAGCAACTGCTGGAAAAATCGGATGCTCAGAACACCGTGTATTGAAAGGAACGAGGGTGTCGAATGGTTTGATGACCCCTAAATCTGAAACCAGTGGACTTTTTACGAGTCCATCATAGATGAATAATTCAAGATGCAGTATGAAACAGTAGACTTTGGCAAAGGATTGACCCTGCCGTGCATCCAGCTGGACCTGACTGGCTCCACTGATGCGCCAGCCCGGCGCGAGCTCAAAGCACAGATTTACCCCTTGGTTGACACCAAGGGTGGACTGCTGATCAGGAATACCGGCATCAAGGACACAAGGCAGTATGGAGAATTCCTTGCGTCCATCGAATTTAGTCATCATTCTTACGTTGGTGGTACGAACCCAAGGACTGAGAAGGGAAGTGGAGTTTACACCGCAACCGAACTGCCGCCGTCGATAACAATTCACAGTCATCAGGAGATGTCCTACCTGGACACAATACCTGACTACGTCTCCTTTTATTGCGAGTTACCTCCGAACAACGGGCAGAAGACCAATTTATTCGTCGACATGCGCAAGTTCACCGCCAATCTTTCCAATGAACTAAAGTCACGATACCGTGGCAAGCGTGCTCGTTTGCAGCGTACTTTGAAGAGCTCGGAGCAGGAGGGATTTTCTCAAGGAGAAAAATCCTGGCAGGAGGCGCTCGGCACCGGAGACCACCAGGAAGCTGCCCTTATCGCTCAGGAGCGCGGATGGGAACTGACCTGGAAGGATGATGATTCCCTCGTGATCCTGCAGGGGCCTGCACGGTTCTTCCGGACCCATCTTATACACGGAGAACTCTGGTGTAACCAGGCAATGCTGATAAACCCGGTGACCTCCCGCCGCGTTGCCGTTCGCGACGGACGCCTGTCGGATGTCGAGAAGCTGGATCAGGTGCGCGCCGAGGCCCCGGACACCATCAACCAGATGTTTCTGGAAAACGGAAACACGATACCCGATACTGACGTGGAGAGCTGGTACGATCTGATACTGGAAATGGAAACCCATTTCGCACTTGAGCAAGGCGAGGTCATTATTCTGGACAACATGCTGGTTGCACACGGCCGAGGGGCTTTCGAGGGACCAAGGAAAATGTTTGCTGCCCTTGGGAACCGAGACTCCGGCGAATCCACCATGGGTGCGAACTGAGCGGGCGGTGGTGGTTTTCTGTTTCAACATGTTCGGAGACGCCCTGTGCGATCCCAGACTACGGGACGGAGAGGGCAATATGGGAGCAGCAGAGTCGGTGATGCCACAACGGATCTGTTTGAGCATAAACTCTGCGGCATTGTCGATATTTTTGACGGCGTCAGAAAAATAAAAAACGGTGAAATGAACTTGCAGAACTCAGGGAACGCTCTCTTCATTCCATGCCATGGCAGGAGCTTTTCTCTCTTGGTCGGTTGGGATGTGGGGAGGAGGGTTAGGGTTTGTTTCCTGTGAATTTGCACCAGACCACTTTGACGTCATGTTCCGGCCTTAAACTTACAAAAACTGTGTTTGTATGATCAAGACACCAACAACTTCAGACTCGGCACCACTTGAAGGATGCCGGGTCATCGACTTCGGGCATTACTTTGCGGGGCCGCTGGCAGGCATGTTGCTGGCCGACCAGGGTGCCGAAGTCGTGAAAATCGACCGACCTGGCCAAAAGCAGACCCCGCTGCCGCTCGATACTGTTTTTAACCGGGGGAAGCAACGGTTGCAATTGGATCTGAAAACACCGGATGACCTGGAAAACGCCAAACAATTAGTGAAATCAGCAGGTGTTGCAATAGCTACTGGCTATCGGGACCCTTTACAAACTGAAATAAACCACAACAAAGGAGATCCCAATGACAGGAAGACTGACAGACAAAGTTGCAATCATCACCGGCGGCAACAGCGGAATGGGTGCAGGCACGGTGGAATTATTCGTGTCCGAAGGTGCCCGGGTGGTGATTGCAGCGCGCGGTGAGGAAGCTGGTCAAGCGCTGGCTGACCGGCTGGGCGAGAATGCGATTTTCAAGCGGACCGACGTTTCCGTCGAAGCAGACGTGAAGGCGTTGATCGACACCACCGTGGAAAAGTGGGGACGTCTTGACGTGCTGTTCAACAATGCCGGCATCGGGCAACCCGATCTCTCTCCTGAAGAGTTCACTGTGGAGGATTTCAATCAAGTGTTGATGACCAACCTCGGCTCCTGTTTCCTAGGTCTCAAATATGTGACGCCGATTATGAAAAAGCAGGGCAGGGGCAGCATCATCAACAACGGCAGCACTGCCGGGGTGACCGCGGATGGCTCGGGACCCCTCTATTCGGCAAGCAAGGCCGGGGTGATCCATATGACCAAGGTCTGGGCCACGCAGCTGGCAGAGTTTGGGGTGCGTGTCAATTGCATCTCACCTGGAGCGATCGTCACCCCCATCTTCTGGGGAGGCCACCAGACTCAATCGGCTGAGGAAAATGAACACCGGGCTCAACGGCTCACCGAATTCTTTGAAAAAACGTTACTCAATCGTGCTGGCACAGTGAAAGACATCGCGTATGCTGCGTTATATTTGGCCAGTGACGAAAGCCGCCACACCACCGGTCACAATCTGATGGTCGATGCAGGCCTTACCGTGCGGATGGCCCCTCAATCAGAATTGCTCGAAAGCAGTATAACAAGAAAGAAAGAGATTAGTGGATAAAACATGAAGGTCGGTCTTGTAGGTAATCAGGTTGAGAATTCACATAATGTGCTAGAAGCGCAAGATATCCCGGCCTTGGTGATTTGGAGGACAGAAGATCAAATTATTCCGGCAAATCATGCCCGTTATCTCCCCAGTCAAGACAATGTGCAGATCCTTGAGGAGGTGGTCACATGGTCCAGATGGAAAGTGCCACAGAGGTCAACAAATTGATCAATGATTTCTGGAAGAAATAAATTTTTAAACAGATAAAGACATCTCTCCCTCGCTAGCGAGAAATTAAGGGACTTCCTCCAGAGGGGGATACCGCCCTAACAGATCTAGAAAAAACCTTCAACGGACAAATAAATATGCTACGATTGGCTGAAAAAAGAGGAATAGTCACTGGAGGCGCGGGTGGGATCGGATTGGCGGCCAGCATCCTTTTTGTTCAGGAAGGCGCGAAAGTATTGCTGGTGGACTTAAATGAAGACGCGCTTCAGGAGGCGGTGGCCACCATTGGCAGCGATGCTGCCAGCTATGTGGTGGCCGATGTGACCCAACCTGAGCAAGTCCAACACTACACTCAAACGGCCGTTGAACGGTTAGGGGGCATACACTCGGGATTGTTCTAATCTTCGCATCACAAATATCAGTATATCATCTTGATATAATTGATGAAAGACTTTTTTCGGCCAAGCACTAGTTAACTTTAAGAAAACAATATGAAAAAATCAAAAGCAGCCGTGGTCCATCAGCAAGGGGGCCCCTTTGTCATTGAAGATATTGAAGTTCAGGATCCAGGACCCGGAGAAGTGCTGGTTCGGATTGCCGCCAGCGGAGCCTGCCATAGCGATTGGCATCAAGTGATGGGAGAAATCCCCAAACCCTTTCCAGCGGTGTTGGGTCACGAGGGAGCCGGTGTGGTCGAAGAATTGGGCCAAGGCGTGACCCGGGTCTCGCCTGGCGATTCGGTGATGTTGTCGTGGTTCCCAGCCTGTGGGACCTGCTTCTACTGCCAGCGGGAACAGCACAATATGTGCGAGACGTATCGGCCCTTTCTCGAATCTGGGACGGCGATGGACGGCAAGAGCCGGCTGTATCTGAAAGGGGAACCCCTGACTCAGTTTTCCACCCATTCCACCTTTGCAGAATACGCCGTCGTGCCAGAGCAGGCCTGTATTCCTCTTGACCCTGAGGTCTCGATGGAGTCTGCCTCACTTGTGGGGTGTGCGGTGATGACGGGAGTTGGAGCCGCAATGTATACAGCACAAATTAAACCTGGCGAGACGGTGGCCGTGTTTGGTTGCGGCGGCATCGGACTCAACATTCTGCAAGGAGCCGCTCTTTGTGGTGCAGAGATGATCGTTGCGATTGATACCGTGCCCGGCAAGTTCGAAAGTGCCCGTGCCTTTGGTGCCACTCACACCATCAATGCGAAAGAAGATACCCTGCAGGCCTTACTCGACCTCACCGAGGGACGAGGTGTCGATCACGTGCTTGATTCTACCGGCAATCCAAAAGTGCAAGAGAATGCGATCTATCCCCTAAGGCGAGGTGGCGCCTTAACCCTAGTGGGCGTGGCCCCCCACGATGCGAAGGTCACCTTTGACACGTTCCGCATGCACCATCAGGAAACCCGGGTGCTGGGATGTTTTTACGGAACTGGTAATTGCCAACGCGATTTTACCAGAATCATCCAGTTGTACAAATCAGGCCGCCTCAAACTCGACGAGCTGATCTCGCGACAATCGCCCTTAAGTGAGATCAACGAGGTCTATGCCGATATGCTCGCTGGAAAAATCAACCGGGGAGTGTTGACCTTTTGATAAATAAGGCCGTGCACTTTCTAATTCTAAAAGAAGATGTTTTTGAAACCATTGACTGAAAGAAGAAAACAAAATGACTAAAATGACTGGAGCTAAGTTTTTAGCAGAAACCGTCCATGGGTACGGCATCACCCATGCCTTTTTTATGCCTTACATCGGCCCGAGAGCGTTGATGGAAATGGAAAAGTTAGGAATCAAGCGTGTGCAGAGCCGTGGTGAAAAAGGAGCGGCGTATATGGCTGATGCCTATGCCCGAGTCAAACGCGGACCCGGCCTTTGTATGGACCAATCGGTGGGGGCACTCAACCTCTCCGCTGGATTACAGGATGCCTACCTGGCCTGCTCTCCCGTGATTGCCATCACTGGGCGGGAAAATCAGCATCATCAACAACGCAACGCCTATCAGGAAGTCGATCACATGAATCCTTTTTCGGCTGTCACGAAATACAGTGCTTATGTGGCCACGCCGGAACAATTCCCTACCTATTTGCGTCAAGCCTTCCGCTCTGCCATGTCGGGCACACCACGACCAGTGCATCTGGATTTGGAGGGGCTGGCTGGGCAGAATGTGATCGACCAGGAAGGCGATTTGGAAGTCATCATTGAAGAGGGATTTTCTCAATTGCCTCCCTTCCGTCCGGAAGCAGAGAAGGAAAAAATCACAGCAGCCCTCGAGATGCTCACCCAAGCTAAACGGCCGATCATTGTCGCCGGTGGCGGAGTGACCTCCTCAGACGCGCGGGATGAACTGATCGCCCTGGCTGAGAAACTCTCCATTCCAGTGGCCACCGCGATGAATGCCAAAGCGATGTTTCCTGCGGACCATCCGCTGGCCGTGGGAGTTCCGGGTCACTACTCGCGAGATTGCGCCAACCAGGCTGTCTGCGAAGCAGATCTGGTCTTCTTCATCGGCAGTCGTACTGGAGGACAGGTGACCTATTTTTACCGCATCCCCGCTCAGGGAACTCCAATCATCCATCTCGATATCAACCCTGACGAGCTGGGTCGCAATTACCCCACCAAAGTGGCCATGCAGGGCGACGTCCGCAACTCGCTGCGTCGTATGCTTGCAATGGCAGAAAACACCAAGCCACGGACGGCATGGGTCAAGCGGGTGCAGGAATTGGTCAAGAACTGGAAGGAGAGCGTCAGTGATAAACTCAACTCGGACATTCTGCCGATGCGGCCAGAGCGGCTCTGCCGGGAATTAACGGACTACCTGCCCTCTGATGCAATTCTGGTCTCCGATACCGGGCACTCTGGGATTTGGACCGGGACCATGATCGATCTCAAACACCCTGGTCAGAGTTTCATTCGCTGTGCCGGTTCACTGGGATGGGGACTGCCCGCCTCCGTAGGAGCCAAGGCTGCCGCACCGGACCGGGCTGTCCTCGCCTTCGTTGGTGATGGTGGCTTCTGGGATCATCTCTCCGATTTGGAAACCGCCTTACGATGTGGCATCAACCCGGTGATTGTCGTCAATGACAATAACTCGCTAAACCAAGAACAAGGCGGGGTCGAGGGCGTCTATGGAGGACGAACACCCGGCTCCGATGAACTCTGGATGTTTCCCGAAGCCAACTTTGCCAAAATTGCGGAAGCGATGGGATGTTTTGGCATCGTTGTCAACAAACCAAGTGAGCTTTCCAGCGCGCTGGATCAAGCCTTTGCTTCCGGAAAACCAGCAGTGGTTGATGTCAAAACACACATCGAAGGGATTGCCCCGCAACCCTATCTTCCCAAGGACTGATATGAATTTCTAAAACATTAAAAAAGTCAGTGTGATTGGTGGGATGATCACCGAATCTCGTCCAGATTTTTTGCTTCAGAAAGGAGCATCATTATGAATTCAACCATGAAAAACCGGGAACCACGACTACAGGGCAAGGTTGCTATTGTCACCGGAGGCGGCAGTCACGAAGATGAGATAGGGACTGGAAGAGCCACCGCACTCTGTCTGGCCCGGGAAGGCGCCAAAGTGCTGGTGGCCGATCTGACAGCCGAAAATGCATCGAGGACAGTGGAAGAAATCCGGGATACCTTTGGCGGCGAGGCATCGGTGTTCACTGGAGATGGGACCCAATCCGAGGACAATCGTGCCATGGTCGCTGCAGCGGCGGAGCGTTATGGCGGACTGCACGTGCTAGTAAACAATCTTGGGTTTGGCGGGCTTAACCGAAGTTCGAGCGGAACCAGTCCAGGCGTTGACATTGCAGAATTTGATGAAAACGAATTGGAACAGGCCCTGGACCTCAATCTCAAAAGCGCCATGTTTGCCAGCAAACATGCCATTCCTGCCATGATTGTCTCGGGTGGCGGGTCGATTATCAATTTGTCATCGTGCGATGCGATTGCTGCTTCCACTAATCGTGGGGTGCTGCCTTACTCCGTGTCGAAAGGAGCCCTCCATATTTTCACCCAGACCACCGCTGCCTGGCATGGACGGGATGGCATTCGCGCGAATTGTATCGCCCCAGGCCACCTCCATTCTGCGTTTACAACCAGTTTGTCGCCCGAACTGCGGGACAAAAGACGACGG
>JAAZXX010000539.1 GCA_014239995.1 Verrucomicrobiia bacterium | reverse complement strand
TGTGAGGGGCTAACAACAAACGATGTCGTGGCCGGTGTTTCGGCTGGTATTGAAGGATAAGATTACGACGCCCACCGCTGACCGATTGCCACCTGACACCGAGTCCGATCTCTCTTGATCTTTCGGCTAGGAACTGCGCAACTCGACCCTCCCCGATCATTGCATCGTCATTACTGAAGGCTGGATTGACGCTCGGAATGGCTATTAAGTCCATCAACAAACGACCTGCAGAGGAAATGGTAGGGGTCTTTATCAACGCGCCAGAGAGTATCATTCCGGGGTCGCAACGTCGAGAGGCTATTATGGCTCCCTCCCCCCTCTCCTTCGGAGGCAATCATGCCCGGAGAGTAGGGGCGCGGCAACAAGTGGGCCACGCCAGGCAGAGGTGTTCTCCCAAACGGTTGAAGCTCTAGACCCGAACCTCCGTCTCAGGGCAACCCTAGCCCCGCCTTCAATATGCTGAGCAGTTCCTTGATGGGAACACGGGACTGCTCGGTCGAGTCACGCTCACGGAGCGTGACTGTGTCAAGCAGTTCGGCTTTTTCCCCAAGGGTGTCAAAATCGATAGTGACGCAGTAGGGCGTTCCAATCTCATCCTGACGGGCGTAGCGTTTCCCGATGGCTCCAGTCTCGTCATAAAACGACGCAACATGCACCTTCAGCATATCATAAACACACTTGGCCTTATCAACCAGTTCAGGCTTGTTTTTGAGCAAGGGAAAGACACCCACCTTGATAGGTGCAACCTTGGGGTCAAAACGCATCACAACACGCTTTTCAGGCACTCCCTTGGCATTCGGAATCATGGCCTCGTGATACGCATTGCAGATCAAGGCCAGGACCATACGGTCCACCCCGGCACTGGGCTCAATGACATGCGGAATATAGCGCGCCTTGGATTCTTCATCGAAATATTCCATCGACTTTCCACTATGTTCCTGATGCTGTGTAAGATCGTAATTAGATCGGGCTGCAACGCCTTCGAGTTCCTGCACACCAAAGGGGAACTTATACATGATGTCCACAGTGGCGCGGGCGTAATGAGCCAACTCGTCGTCGCTCTGCCAATGGAGTTCAAGGGCATCCGCCGGAAGCCCAATGCTCTTATACCAGGAGAGGCGCTGCTCCACCCAGTACTGGTGCCACTGTTTCCACCCCCAGTTGGGTTCTGGTGAATCCGTGGAGACATCCTCCCCGGGCGCGCCTTCCTTGGCATGCGCCACTTCATCGGGCTTAATAAAGAATTCCAATTCCATTTGCTCAAATTCCCGAGACCGGAAGGTATAGTTGCGTGGATTGATCTCATTCCGGAATGCCTTACCGATCTGGCAGATCCCAAAGGGTATCTTCTGCCGAGAGACCTCCGAGACGTTCTTGAATTGGACAAAGATGGCCTGAGCGGTTTCCGGACGAAGATAAGCCACATTATCTTCCGTCTCGACGGGGCCCACGTAGGTCTTGAACATCAGATTAAAGGCCCTTGGGGCTGTCTTTTCAGCACTGCATTCGGTCACCATTTTACTGGGTTTTTTGGGACAAGGCGTGCCTTCCAACTGATCAGCGCGAAAACGTCCCCTGCAATCCTTGCAGTCCACCATCGGATCGCTAAAGGTCGAGGTGTGTCCACTGGCTTCCCATACCTTGGGATGCGTGATGATGGTGGCGTCAAGTCCGACCACGTCCTCACGGTCACGGGTCATGGATTGCCACCAGAGTTCCTTCACATTGCGCTTCAGCTCGGCACCTAGGGGACCATAATCCCAAAAGCCGTTGATCCCTCCGTATATCTCAGAGGATTGAAAGATCAAACCGCGACGCTTGGAGAGCGACACGATCTTTTCCATGAGTTCATTTACCTTGGGCTCAGCCATAACTGTATCAAATCAAGGTGAAAGTGTCTCCTCGACACCAAGACCTTGTCAAGCAGCCATACGATTAGATTCGGTAATTACCGGTGGTATTACAGCGAAAAAAGTGGGTTCCATGGGGGAATGGCAATCAGAAGACCCTGTTTTTATGCCCCGTGTCATGGCATTGACTTGAGATATGCAGGCGCGCTTTAGTCCACCAAACCTAGCCCGCAATTTCTCGATACCGGATCACCAACACAAGCTACCCGGCAGTTTCAGCGCGCCAGGTTCCTGGTTCGGACTGGTTGGCAAGCCTGTTCCATGATGACAGTCGCTCGGCATGTTTAACTAGATTGACTGAGCAAGACCACGCCCAGAACCGCAACCAGACCACCTGCGATGAATCGGGGGGAAGGTCGGTCTCCTTCCATCCACGCGGAGAGTGGAATCACCACCAGAGGTGTGGTTGCAACGATGGGCAGCACCAAACCACTTGGGGTTTTTTCAAGGGCCCATTGATAACAGCCAATACCAAGCGTGGGGCCGGTAAGTGCCGTGCATATGATCCAAGGAAACGCATTGCGTGCATGTCCCGTCAGATTTGGTGTTCCATACGACCTCCGGTTCATGGAATCACCATAAAAGGCTGTGAACCTACGTAGCGCGATCATAGCCATTCCTGCTAGTAATAATCCACCTAGTGCACGTTGATAGGCCGCCGTCAGACCATCAATACTGATGCCTTCTGCTGCGTTGATATTGTAGGCCACACGACTCATGGCAGCCCCCACCCCCTGCCCCACCGCAGCCACAAGGCCGTAGAAAACACCCGTCACATCCATACCTGAGGTCATTGCCTTTCCGTGGCCAACGCTGGCCGGATACAAGGCGACCGTTACCCCGAAGAGAATGCAGAAAGTGGAGGCAATCTCAGGCACTGTCAGAACTGTTCCCAAACACACCCACTCAGCAAATGCAGCCGAGGGAGCGGCAACGCAATGCACCAGCATCAGGGTCAAACGAGAACCTAAACGAGGCAGGGCCTGATAGAGGGCTAGATCTCCCAGACCAAAACCCACAACCCCACTCATGAAGAACATAGCAAACCCTTTCCCGGCAATTCCATGAGCACATAGATGAGACCAGAACCCCAGGAGGATCGTGGCGAGCAACAATCTCCAGAAATTCGCAGATATGCCACCAAGATAACGGGTGGCTTTGGTGGCAGAAACAGCCGAGATACAGAAGAGAAATGTCGCCAGGATGGCCGGTATCATAGGGCATTGGGGGAGACGCCAAGGTCGCCTGCCTCGGCCGAATGGGTTGTTTGGCTGTCCGGCAAGGATTTGAACCTTGACCAAAGCCTCCAAAGAGCCTT
>JAAZXX010000538.1 GCA_014239995.1 Verrucomicrobiia bacterium | reverse complement strand
TGATGGATTCCTAATGTACCTCAATGGCCAAAAGATTTTCAGAAAAAACACGTCCCCACGCGTCCGCTGGAACTCCCGGGCTTCGGTTGCGCGGGTTGATTGGGAGGAACGGTTACCGGAGTATCTTTCCTTATCGCGGGTAGATGGCATTGTCTCAGGAGAAAATGTGATTGCCATCCATGGTTTGAATACACGAAACACCGATCGGGATTTCCTTTTTCAAATGGAAATGCATCAATGGAGTGAACTGGGAGACACCGAATACCAGATGGGATATGCAGGGGAGCCATCCCCGGAAGTGCCAAATGGAGCTATTTACCCGGAGGTTCTCGAGATGCCCTCGATCACACAAACAGGCAGGGTTTTCAGCGAATCCGTGCGCGTGGAGATAAGCCATCCCGACCCCAGTGCGGTCATACACTATACCCTCGACGGCAGAATCCCGCTTGAAACATCCCAATCATACACCAACCCCATACTGCTGAAGTCCAGTGCCCAGGTCAACGCTCGTGCTTTCCACCCTTCCAAGGTGACCAGTGATGTTGCCACGGATGTCTTTTCAAAAGTTCATACCTCGACTTTGACCGTCAACTCGAATCTTCCTGTGATCACACTTGATACTCAGGGAGGCAGAGTTTCCTCTTCAAGGCGCCAGAGAGCACTGATGCACCTTTTTGACCGTGGTGAAGATGGCCGGTCCAGCCTTTCCAGTCAGCCGGTTTTTCAGGGGCTTGCCTCCATCAAGATCAGGGGATCCAGTACGGAAGGACGTCCCAAAAAGGCCTATTCCATGGAAATTCAGGATATCCATGGGAGGGACCGGGATGTTTCACTTCTGGGAATGCCCGAGGATTCCGACTGGATTCTGTATGCTCCCTACAATTTTGATCGTGCACTGATCAGGAATGCATGGGTCTATGAGCTGACGAATCAAATGGGGAGATATGCGGTGCGTGCGCGGTTTTGTGAAGTTTACCTCAACACGCATCGAACTCGCCAGCTGGATCCAAGATCGTACCTGGGTGTCTATGTGCTGATGGAAAAAATCAAGCGCGGTAATAACCGCGTTGCCGTGGATCGACTTCTTCTCAGGGATACCAAGGAACCTCAGGTAACTGGTGGCTACATGCTTAAAATCGACCGACTGGATCCCGGGGATGGTGGCTTCACTGGAGCGAGCCAGCAACTCGCCTTTGTGGAACCCAAGGAACAGGAAATCCAGGCATCGCAGAAGAAATATTTGACAAATTTTCTCAGCGCAATGCATCGCACGCTGCGTGACAGGGATTATCAGGCTGCCGTGCCTGCCTATGATGCATATATTGATGAGGCAGCCTGGATTGATTTTCATATCATCAATGAATTTACAAAAAATCCCGATGGCTTTCGTCTTTCCACCTATATGTATCTGCCGAGGAATGGGCGGTTGACATTCGGGCCGGTTTGGGATTTTGACCGCACCATGGGACCTGATGATGACGGCCGAGCGGCGAACCCGGTTGGATGGTCCGAGGTGCGGCGCTATGGCTGGTGGGGGAATCTTCTGCGTAACCCGAATTTCGAACAGCGATACATCGACCGATGGCTGGAGTTGAGGAAAGGGGTCATGTCGGTTGCGAATATGCATGGGGTGATTGAACGCATGGCATCTGAACTTTCGGAATCCTCGGTTCGTAATTATCAAAAATGGCCTATCCTGAGGGGAAACCAGACTTGGTCCAGTGAAATCAGGCAATTGAAAAACTGGGTCAAGAAAAGGGCGGAGTGGATGGACCGACAGTATTTGGAGCCACCACGCTTCAAGACGACTGTGGGTGCGATTCCAGCAGATGGCCTTGTCAGGGTTGAAATGTCCGATATGCCTCTTTACTACACGCTTGACGGTTCCGATCCTCGATTGCCTGGTGGAGCGCTTTCGCCTTCGGCTTTTTCTCTCGCACCATCAAATCCTCATATTGCGATTGATGATTCCACCAAGATTTTCATGCGCAACCATAGTGGTGATCGGCGTGATAAATGGAGTGGTGCGGTGAAGGGCCTTTTTCTATCTCAGGAAAAGCCATTGCTCATTTTTTCTGAGATCATGTATCATCCCGCAGATCCTCCTGCACCGAGTGGCTTCAGTGAAGCTGAACTCGAGTTTATCGAACTTTGGAATCACGGTGACAAACCCATTTTTATGGAGGGTATGACTGTTACAGGTGCTGTACAATACACCTTTCCATCCCACGTGCTCCAGCCCTGGGTTGCCGTGGTTTTGGCCGCCCATCCCGAAGCCCTGTCAGCTCATGTCGCAGGCTTGGGGCTGCCTGTTTTCGGCCCCTATGTCGGTCGGCTCGGAAACGGTGGGGAGACTGTTGTGCTTTCCAGCCCTGACGGACGTCTGCTGGATGAGGTTCAGTTCGACGACCAGGACGGTTGGCCAGAGAAGGCTGACGGGGAGGGTGCATCACTCCAGCGGATTCGCACGGATGTATCCAACCTACATGCCTGGAGGGATAGTGCCCAAATAGGAGGAGACCCTGGACGCATGGTATTGCCATCACCCATTCGTCCAACCATTCAAACCCTTGCAGGTGGCATCATGCGCCTCGAGTTTGAGGCCGCCCCAGGTGTGCGCCACCTGCTGCTGAGTGCAACAAGCCTCAATGATTCCGATTGGAAGACGGTCCAGGAGTGGCCTCCTGTGGATGAACTATCCTTGCATCATATGGACTTCCGCCCGACCGGGCATCACCTCTTTTTCAGGATCATAGCCCAGTAACTGGAATGGGCAGGTACATGCTCAGTCCTCTTTTAAGGGGCCTGTTGATGAGCCTGTCAGACAATCATGCCTGCTGCGACTGTTGCATTGGTTGAATCATCCACAAGGATGAAACTGCCTGTCTGACGGTTGCGCCTGTAACGATCGTGGATCAGTGGAGCCGATGTCCGGATCGAGATCCTTGCAATATCATTCAGGCCGACTTCAACATCACCCTCAACTTTGTGCAAGGTGTTGACATTCACTTTATATTTCGTCTCCTTGATGATGCACTTGGCATCCCGCGTCGTATGGCGAATGCTGTATTTGCGGCCCAATTGGAGCTTTGCGCTTTCAGAGAACCAGCAGATCATCGCTTCTATGTCCTGTTCCACTTTCGGAGGGTTGTTCTGCTTGACGATCATGTCCCCTCGACTGACATCGATTTCATCCTCTAAAGTCAGGCTGACGGACATAGGTGCGAA
>JAAZXX010000537.1 GCA_014239995.1 Verrucomicrobiia bacterium | reverse complement strand
TCAGCGTGTTGCTCGGCCCCACTTCACAGGTCGCACAAGCGCTGGTTCAAGATGAACGAGTGGAGCTGGTCAGCTTTACCGGAAGTGTGGCCGTGGGAAAGAGCATCGCGCGCACGGCCGGCTACAAGAAACTTGTCCTGGAACTTGGTGGAAATGATCCGTTGATCATCCTTGAAGATGCAGACCTTGAACATGCCGTTCACCTTGCCTGCGAGGGATCCTTTCGAAACTCCGGACAAAGATGCACGGCAGTGAAGCGTATCCTGGTCCAGGCTTCCATTCTGGAAACCTTCACCGAGGCCTTTGTCAAAAAAGCAGCATCCTACACCTGCGGAGATCCTGCTTCCGAAGACACCATGGTGGGCACAGTCATTGACGCCCCCTCAGCCAAAGCTCTTGAACGGGTCGTAGTGCAAGCGGTTTCCAGGGGCGCTAGGATTCTCAGGGGAGGAAAACGTAATGGAGCATTGATGGAACCCACCATTATCGCAGACGTTCCACGCGATGCGGAAATGATCACCAGCGAGTCCTTTGGTCCGTTGGCTCCTATCCTACCCGTGCGGGATATCGAGGATGCCATTGATTTGGCCAATGCAACTCCGTATGGTTTGTCCTCAGGAGTGGTTACTCGCAATATGGAACATGCACTTAGATTTGTGAAGGAACTGAAATGCGGTAATGTCAATGTCAATGAAGTGCCAGGATATAGGGTCGAATGCTCGCCCTTTGGTGGGATCAATGATTCAGGACTGGGAATCAAGGAAGGTGTTATCGAAGCTATCAAGTGCATGAGCACCGTGAAGACCTTTTCGCTTCCCTGGTAACTCGACAGCAGGCACGGCCCTTCTTGCAGGCAGAGGATTGAATCAGAGCATCCTGCAAGGTTTCAGCTCTCATTTGGATGCCTGCGGAAGCCATGTGGGCAGAGAAACGGTTGCATCTATCAAGATGTCAACAGAACAAGACGTTTTACGCAGTTTTTCAGCGTATCCATCATTCATGCAAGGGTTCGACCACATTTTTCTGTCATGGAAACTTGCAGCCAAAGCTAGCGGGTACAAATGCCTGCTATTAATGGGTGTCGTTCTACCCTGTTGCATTTCTTTATCGAGTGAATCATCCCGTTGGACACATTTCAAAATGTCCGATGGCTTGCCCAGCGCCGGCATTACAGGTGTGACTATCGGGCCAAGGGGGGCTGTATGGGCTCGACACCAGGAAGTCGATGAAGTCACCGAATTAACCGGGTATGGTAATGAAAGCCAGTCTGTGCCTGCGGGATCTGCCAACAAGGTGCATGCGAGTCGTTCTGGGCAGCTTTGGACCATGGACCCCGAGGGGCTGTGGTTGTACTCAAAGGGTGCATGGAAGCATTTTCCCATCCCTCCAATCCAGCGCGCCTACCAGGGGGTCGTACAGCGCCTTCGCAGTCCTGTCAATCTGTTGCCACTTCAAATCAATCAATGTCTGATTCTTGCGGGAAATGGCCTGTATTTGTTCAATGCAGCAAATACTTCCACAAAAAACCTGAATATTCAGGGCCTGGATGCCATCACCGGCCATGCGGAGATGGTCAGGTTACGTCAAGGTTCGCTGGTCATTGCCGGACACGGAGGTTTTTTACGCTTGCAAGGCCCGGCAAAAGAAATTCAACAACGTCCTCCCGTCTTTTTTCCACTGCCATCCGTTGTTTCCTCCTATCAATTGAACAGCCCCCTGGAAAATCCCGGAGAAGTCCTTACCTTCATCGGAACTTCCGAAGGTTTACCTCGCCTTGCCCTGCGTCATGATGAGGATGGCTGGCAATGGTTTCCCGTTCCGTCGGAAACCAAATTACGTTCCTTTTGGGAAGATACCGCCGGACGCGGCTGGGGAACGACCTATAATGGTCTCTATGAATTGGACATGGTTTCAGAAAGTATCCTTGAATCTGAAACGATAGAGGCAGGTTTGTTCTTCGATGTCGTCACCGATGGCGATAAGAGCACATGGATAGCAACCAGTGAGGGCATTGTCCGGCAATCCCCCTCCCAGTGGCAGTCACTATATTCCCAACTACGCGATCAAACCGTTTTTGACATGGTTTCGGATGCGAAGAATCACCTTTGGCTGGTCACCGAAAAAGCCTTGGTTCAATTAAGTGACAGTGATGTGCGTCATATCCCCTGGCCATCGGGTATGGATAGCATCTTCCAGCCTGGAAACTCCATTTTCATGTTAGCCAACGGCCAAGTTGGGATCAATGCAGGCAGGTCACCGCTTATTTACGACCCTGCTTCCGCCACTTTTCAGTCCATCCCCCCCCCTTCCCCTGCAACCTCAGTTCAACAGTTACTGGGTTTATACCACAACCAGGAGCTGATCCTTAAACTGAAAGCACTTCCCGGGCAATCACCCCTGTGGTTTTTCGATTGGAAAACAACAGAAACCAAAGCCTTCCAACCCGATCCATCATTGGATGATAGGGAATTCCTTTGGGCCAGCACCTTACCGGATGAGATATGGTTCGGGAGCACCGAAGGTATATCTTACGCGAAAGGAGGCCAATGGATTCATTTTGAACCAGAGGACGGTCTTGGGGGGGATCTGCCACAATGCATGCTGGAACTCATGGATGGACGTTTGTGGGTTGGGGCCGGTTCCCATATTTACGAATTACAGAGCAGCCGCTGGGAAAGGATCTATTTTGCACACGAAAAGATAAACGGCATGCTCGAAACACGCGGGGGAGCCGTTTGGCTGGCTTCCAATAACGGCATCCATCGCTACTTCCAGGACACCTGGATCACACACAATCTACAGGAAGGTTTACCAAGTAACACGATCTACAAGTTGCATGAAGACGCCTCAGGCGTCATTCGGGCGGCAACAACCCGCGGCCTCTCCCAGTTTGATGCTCAGTCTGATCGCGCCGCACCAGTTACCTTGATCCGCATGGCAGGGAAGGATCTGCAAAGGGACATACGAAGTGGAACCAGCATCCTGTTTGAAGGTCGCGACAAATGGGAACACACAACCCCATCACGCCTGCTTTTCTCCTACCGACAGGACAGTGAGTCGTGGAAGCCCTTTTCTTACACAAACCGTGTCGTCCTCGGAGATTTATCCGCAGGACCTCACCAACTGGAGGTCCGATCCATGGACCGCAACGGCAACATTGAAACACAAGCTGCTACCTTGAAGTTCAATTTTACCATTCCATGGAATGAGGATCCCAGACTCATGGAGT
>JAAZXX010000536.1 GCA_014239995.1 Verrucomicrobiia bacterium | reverse complement strand
GCGATCATGAAATAGTCGTAGTTAAACTTGGCGGATCCGCCAAAACGCCCCCCGGACCAATTCACAACAGCCCCCGGGAAAATTTCAGTCTCGGGAACCATGGACCTTGCATTACCCGAAATATCCTCGGCAACATTCCCCTTTCCCTCGTCGAAAGGGATATGAATTTCGAGCCCTTCCTGGAGCGATTGGCCCCAAGCGCAGGTTATATTCATCGTGAGGATCCATGCGATACATGGAACATAGGGATTGGTTTTAAGGATTTTCATCGCTACACAGGATGTCCCTGGGGCAATCAATCACCACAGAGCACCGTTTGCATCATCGCTTGTTTATAATTCACACCCCATTCGCAACATCCAAGACACAACTGAACTGTTGGCATGTCAGTACATGGTTTGATCTGCTTCAGAGGACTCCTCCTATCATGCCTCCGCCAGACTAGGCCCGTCAAGTGAAGACTCTCTTAACACAGACAGCAGATGACATGCATCGATGTCCTCAACATCGCGGGAGAGGCTGGAATCCTGATGAAGTTTGTTTGGGCAATCGCCAAATGCGGAACAGGGAAGGGTTTTCGTTCCATCGGTGGTCTTTGAGAGATCTTCGGTAGATCCGCCAAGGAGACGGGATTTTGAATCGATCTCAAAAAACGAAAAGTTCTCCAGATACTTGATTCCAACGCATGGAAAACAAATAACACCCATGTCTTAAAACTTACCCACCCAAGTCGCAAACACCCAGGATCGAGTCCCCAGCAAACACACGTGACTTACCCTGTCCACAACTGAACATGGACAAGATTGACAGCACCATACTTTGCCGTGGATAATCTCGTGCAAAGACAAAATAACTTAACATCGAAATGCAGTCATGGCAGGGTCCATCATGAACCATAAAAAGTCCAAAGGATGTCTTTCCCCAGACACCTCCCCTCCACAATGAAGACGCTACATGGTTGGAATAATACGCTTGTAGAAGGCCCACATTTTGGCGGGACAAAAAAACGCATGGCTTACATTTCGGGAACTCCTGGAGATTTCTCGAAGACCATATTCACCCAACAAACCGTTCACCATCCCTCAATGAATCCGGTCGACCTGTCGGTTTACCGGGTTGAAGCTCCGATACACCATCATGTTTCAATGGGATAACTTATATCGATCTAAATGGTTCGGCCCTTGTTTAGGTGCCTTACTGGCTGCCCTGAGTGGTTTACTTTGTTTTGGACTGCAGATTCCAGTTGCCAACACTCTCAAGCAGAAAAGTTATGACTTCTCCTTTCATTTACGCCCGAGAGTCATTCCCGAGGAGCTCGTCCTGATCTACATGGATGATGCATCCTACGAGGCTCTCAACCCAAGCTATGGAAGGTGGGATCGAGGGATGCACGCGCAACTGCTTGACAGAATGACTTCAGAAGGTGCCAAGGTGGTGTTGTTTGATGTGGTTTTTTCGGGTGCCGATGCAAACAATCTCGATGCAGATAAACATTTCGAGCAAGCGATCGAGCAAAATGGCAATGTCATTCTAGGAGCCGACTATGTGCTTGGAGGCACTTCCACCTCCATGCAGCAATCGGAAATGCTGATCCCTCCTTATGAACCATTTGACTTTGCCTGCGCTTCCATTGGGTTTGTACAGGTCAAAAGCGATACCGATTTCATGGTTCGGGAGCATTATCACCGCGGAAGCCTTAATCCTCAAATTACGAGTATGACATGGGAAAGCGCTCTTTGGGCGGAAAGTCCTTACATCAAGACAGAAGAGGACAACCATTTGAGCGGTGGCTGGATCAATTATTATGGTGAACCCCTGGCATTGCCTTCTGTCAGTTACAAACAAGTTCTGGAGGTCAATGGTTTACCCAAAGGGTTTTTCAGGGATAAGGTCGTCATCATAGGCCAAAACATACGCACACTGGAAGGAAACGAGCGCAAGGACGAGTTTCGTAACCCATACTCCGCCAGGTGGTTATTGAATCAATCCGACTTATTCATGCCTGGAGCCGAGGTCCATGCCACGATCCTTCTCAATTTGATGAGGGGTGATTGGCTTCGGCAAATCCCGGTGCTTTACCAGGCGCTGGTATTTTCCCTTTTGGGCCTTGTCTATGGCTTCACTGTCTGCCAATGCAAACCATACCGTGCGGTCCTGATTTCAATCGTCCTGATGGTTTGCGTGATTCTTCTTTCTCAGCTTATTTTTCAGCAATACCGTTACTGGTTTCCATGGTTGATCGTGATTGCCATCCAGGTTCCACTCGGATTGGCCTGGTCCATTACCTTCAACGCAGGACAATACTACATGCAACGGCAGCTCTTGAAGCAGTCTCTCAATCATTACCTTTCACCTCGATTGGTAAAAAGTTTCCTTTCAAACAAAAATGAGGATTTTCTCAAACCCGGGGCACAGAAAAAAGAGGTAACCATTCTTTTCAGTGATATTGCCGGGTTCACATCAGCTTCGGAAGGGATGGACTCGGATGACTTGGCCTTTTCAATGAACCATTACTTCCAGTGTATGGTGGAATCTGGGGTGCATGCCGAGGACGGCACAGTCATCAAATATATCGGGGACGCCATTTTTGCGTTATGGAACGCCCCGGAGGAACAGGAAGACCACGCCTACCGAGCCTGCAAGGCGGCGATCGCCATGAATGCGCAAAACCCGACGTTTGGAGTCGGACGTCCGATCAGCACCCGCATCGGCCTGCATACCGGCGTTGCCAACGTGGGCAATTTTGGCAGCGACAACCGGGTCGATTACACCGCCATAGGTGAAAATATTAATTTGGGAGCCCGTATCGAGGGACTCAACAAGACATTGGGCACCCATATGTTGATGAGTGACGCCACGCAGAATGAATTGGGGAAGCACGATCTTCATTGTCGTTTTCTGGGCCGATTCAAGTTATCGGGTTTTGCGAAAGCATTTGGTATCTGGCATCTGATGCATGCTGATCAACAATGGATGCTGGAGAAAAGTTACTCAGTTCGGTTTGAGGCCACACTTCAACTGATCGAGAAAGGAAACATTGAAGAAGCCATCAACACATTGGACTCCTTGAGAAAGGAACATGAAAAGGATGGTGTCACTGCTTTCTACCGGACTTATTGTCAAAAACTGCTCAAGCAACAAAAAGGGGATCAACCTTGCGAGGTTTTTGCTATTGACGAAAAATAAGTCCAATTGACCTATCCTTGGTTCGCCCCCATGGGGTGCAAGCCT
>JAAZXX010000535.1 GCA_014239995.1 Verrucomicrobiia bacterium | reverse complement strand
ACCACGCCGATTGTCAAGGTGCAGGCCATGGGTGTCTCCGTAACGAATCGCATCCGGAATTACTCGACTGGCTTGCACTTGAATTCGTGGAGAGTGGTTGGGACTTGAAGCACATGGTTCGGCTCATGATGACCAGCCGTGCCTTTAAGCAATCCTCAGCATGGCGTCCCGATATAGAGGATCCCGAGAACCGATTTTTTGCCAGGGGCCCCAGTTATCGACTGGATGCTGAGGTGCTTCGCGATATGGGGCTCTGGGCCGCTGGTATTCTCGACCCTCACATGGGAGGGGAAGGAGTCAAACCCTATCAGCCTCGCGGTATGTGGTCTGCCCTGGCACACCCTGCCAGCAATACCAAGCGCTACGAGCGCGACCTATCCAATCGCGCTTATCGCCGTAGCCTGTATGTCTACTGGAAGCGTACGAGCCCGCATCCCATGATGACCCTCTTTGATGCTCCAAGCCGTGAAGTGAGCTGTGTGCGGCGTTCACGCACGAACACGTCCCTTCAGTCCCTGGGCCTCTTGAACGAAACTCAGCGCTCGGAAATGGCCCGTATGCTTGCCAGGCGATTGCTGTCTGACCGTTTCAACGATGGTGAGCGGCTTGATTATCTTTTTACCCTGCTCGCCTGTCGTCCCGCGCAGGATACCGAGCGGCTTGCCTGCCTTGAGCTTGTTGAAGCCATGCGCTCCAGATTTACCAAACACCCTGAGGATGCCCAGAAGCTTCTTTCAGTGGGAGCACTTGAGTCGACCCCTTATTTTCCAGTTGCCGAGCATGCGGCGTGGACCCAGTTGACAGCCACCGTCCTGGCCAGTGATGTCGCCATCATGCAATATTAACTCATCCAGATTAGCCCATATCATGAATGCCCATTTGCACCCCCAGAGAGAAAACGAGTTGATGATGACCCGGCGTCAGCTTTTCGGACGCACCGCGCTGGGTCTTGGCACGGCAACCATGGCCGGTCTCATGGAACCTTCCATGTCCGCGCAGGATGGTGGCCTCGACGTTGCACAGGGGACGCATCATAAGGCAAAGGCCAAGCGTGTGATTTATCTTTTCATGAGTGGGGGCCCCAGTCACCTCGACCTTTGGGATTATAAACCCAGGCTTAAGGACATGTTCAACGAACAGCTTCCTGAGCACGTGCGCAGTGGACAGCGTGTGACAGGAATGACCGCCAACCAGAAAAACGGCCTGCCGCTTGCCCCCAGCAAATACAGTTTTACACGGTACGAGAACAATGACAGGGGACTTTGGGTCAGTGAATTGCTGCCGCACACCGCCACTGTTGCAAAGGAGCTTTGTGTGGTGCACTCCACCTTCACTGAGGCGATCAACCATGATCCTGCCATTACCTACATCCAGACGGGCAGTCAAATACCGGGACGCCCTAGCCTGGGTGCCTGGTTGAGCTATGGTCTCGGAAAAGTGAATGAGAACTTGCCAAGCTACGTGGTCATGCATGCACGTTCCAAGTTCCCTGAGCAAAGTCTTTTTGGACGTTTATGGGGGACTGGTTTCATGCCATCGGATCACCAGGGCATCCTTTTGCGCAGTGAGGGAGATCCGGTTCTTTATCTTAACAATCCTTCGGGTGTTTCGGGCAGTGATCGTCGTCGTCAGCTGGATGCCCTCGCAGCTCTCAACCAGCAGTATTATCAGCACTTTGGGAATCCCGAGGTGCTTTCGCGTATCCGTCAGCATGAAATGGCTTACCGCATGCAGACTTCCGTGCCAGAATTGATGGACCTTTCGGATGAACGTGAGGATACCTTCGAACTTTATGGCGAGGAGGCAAGGCAACCGGGAACCTTTGCTGCCTGCTGCCTAAATGCGCGACGTCTGGCAGAGCGCGGCGTACGCAACATTCAGATTTTTCATCGTGGATGGGATGCACATGGAAACCTGCCCAAGGAGCACGAGTCCCAGTGCAAGGACATTGATCAGGGGTCTGCCGGCTTGATCAAGGATATGAAGAGGAGGGGTATGTTGGATGACACGCTGGTGGTCTGGGGGGGGGAATTCGGTCGAACATCCTATTGTCAGGGAGGGCTGAGCCGTGAAAATTATGGTCGAGATCATCATCCCAGATGTTTCACCACCTGGATGGCCGGTGGTGGGGTCAAGCCTGGCATCACCTATGGTCGCACGGATGACTATGGTTACAACATCACCGATGCCGATGGCAATACCCTCGATCCACAACCCTCCAAGGAACGTTTTACGCCAGGTACCATGCATATTCACGATCTGAATGCCACCATCCTTCATCTTGCCGGAATCGATCACAGGCGCTTGACCTATCGATACCAAGGTCGTGATTTTCGTTTGACCGATGTGCACGGTCACGTCGTCCAGGATATCCTTGCATAGGTTGGCTGGAAGCCAGCATCCACTCGATCGAAAATAGTTTAACTCCGTCGAGCTGTGAGCTGTCCTCCAAGCTTAAAACTGCGTTTATCGTCTTATTCCGAATCCGCAAATGACTGTGAGCCTATTCCCGGGGCCGTAAAATCAAGATCTTGAGAGCAAAATACCCAGATGACTCTGCCCATGTGGATGAGCTCGGGATCTTTTACCCCAAGGGTCGCTTCAATGCCCATTACCCTCGATACGCAGAGCATGTTTGTCCCAGCGGCATTTCAGAGTAGTGGTTGTTCAGAAAAAACTTTGGCAATGGGCTTGAAATGCCGCATGCAAAACGGACTTGGTGATATTGCTTAATGGGAGTATCGAGGATGAGGGATCTAAAATCGATTCCGTTTGAAAGCCGAAAGATCAAAGGTGTTGTCATCGCCCGACAGGCATTCCGACAGGGCTTGTCCGACCGCAGCGGAATGCTTGAAGCCATGTCCGGAGCAGGGTGAGGCGAACCACACCGCAGGGTCTTCTGCGTGTCGATCGATCAGAAAATCGAAATCGGGTGTGACCGTGTAGTGGCAGGCAGTCGCTTTAATGCACTTGGGCCTGATGTGAAGATGAGGGGATGCAGCACGGAACATGGCATCAATTTCCTCTTGAGTGACGTGCGTTTCGAATCGGTCCGGATGACATTGTCTGTCATACTGCTCGCCCGCAATTTTCAATCCACTCCCCGTGCCTCCTATCTCGGGAAATCCATAGAACATCGTGTGATGAGCATCCGGGGCCTGGATAAAGACGGGCATGTTTCCCGGTCTGAAGCGTTTCTCTGGACCATCTGCCTCGAACCAGAATAAAACCTGTC
>JAAZXX010000534.1 GCA_014239995.1 Verrucomicrobiia bacterium | reverse complement strand
GAGGGTTGAATTTGATACCCAGCTTGGGGAGACATACCTGTTGGAATACAGTGACAGCCTGGGTTCGTCGGAGTGGCAACTGCTGGGCACCCGACAGGGGACGGGGCGCGCTGAGGTGTTTGAAGTGCCCGCAGGCAGTGGATCGGGTGGTTTTTTCCGCATGCTCAATCGTCAATGATGCCCTGCCACCCCATCAAGGACGCACCAATACGGTCAGGCGCTTGATGGGGGTACGCGGATGGGGTTGATAAAATGGGATTCCCAGGTTGCAATGGATCAGCAAGAGGTGCTCTGCCATGATGCCTGATTGGGACAGGTGATCCTGTCGGAGGAAAAGGTCCGCGTGTTGCCAGGGTCGCTTGTCCAATGCTGGAAGCGTCCATGTCTGGGCTGGGCAGCCATACTCCAGAACCTGTCTCCATGGACGTGGGCGCATGTTTTCACTACTTGGATTGAATCGGGAGAGATGAAGTTCTTCAATGCATGCGACGGATGAGGATGGCGGTATTCCAGGTCAGGAATTCCCGGACCAAGGGGATACCGGTCAGGAATCCGCATTCGTGATAATAGCGTGGTACGCAGGCTTCGACCTGGAGAGACCGTATCGCCCTGATCCATTTCAGGGTGGTACCGATGTGGGTCGGGTAGAGGGTTTTGAAGGGTTGATGGACACGAGGTCTCCCGACCAGGCGATCAAAGAGTGCGGGCCCCCAATGCGGTCCCAGGTAATGAAATGGTGAAAAGTCGTGGCCGCCCCACGGGGAAAGCCAGTTGGTCCAGCTCAGGTAGAGGCGTCCATTGGGTTTCAACAGTTCAGGTAACTGTTGCAGGAACTGACGCGGTTTTGCCAGGTGCTCAAAGACATTCGAGCAGACAATGAGGTCGTGACGCCCCAGGCTGGCATACTGTTCCTTGTCAAGGTCGACGGGGATAAAGGGCGAGGCACGATGTTCCGGGGGCAGTGCGCACTCAATGTCGGCAAAAGTGACCTGGCAGCCTGTCTTCTGAAGTTCCCTTCCAAAGACGCCATGCCCGCAACCCAGGTCGAGCGCCTGTACCTCCGGTCCCATGGCGACTTTTTGAGTGTGCATCCAAGCAATGGCATCCTCGGCCTGCAGCCGGTAGAATGCGGTATCGTCTCCGTGTTTCAGGTGGTGTGCGATGAGGCGGTGAATGATCATGCGTGACTTGAAGGATGGAAGAGGCCCTTGGTGATGTCTTTGATCAGGCCAACAGTTCCGGAATCATCTCGCCGGCAATGTCTGTCAGCCGGTAACGGCGGCCCTGGAACCGGAAGGTCAGGCGACGGTGGTCGATGCCCAGGAGATGCAGCATGTTGGCATGCAGGTCGTGGACACTGACGGGCTGCTCGGCAATGTTGTAGCTGAAGTCATCGGTCTTTCCATAGACGGTGCCGGGGCGTGTTCCCCCTCCTGCCATCCACATCGAAAAACAGCGGGGGTGATGGTCGCGACCGTAATTCTGCTTGGTCAGGGTGCCCTGGCAGTAGACCGTGCGCCCAAACTCGCCACCCCAGACCACCAGGGTGTCATCCAGGAGACCCCGTTGCTTGAGGTCGATCAGGAGAGCGGCGGAGGCCTGATCGGTCTGTTGACATCGTGTCTTTAAGTTACTTGGCAGGTCCCCGTGATGATCCCAGCCGCGGTGGAATAATTGCACGAAACGTACGCCGCGCTCGGTGAGCTTTCGAGCCAGGAGACAGTTGTGTGCAAAGGTTCCGGGTTTCCTGGCATCTTCCCCATACAACTGAAAGGTTGATTCCCTTTCGCCCGTCATGTCAGTGAGCTCGGGAATCGAGCTCTGCATGCGAAAGGCCATCTCATACTGGGCGATGCGTGTCAGGATCTCCGGGTGAGCGGAACGATTGAAGGCTTCCATGTTCAGGGCTTGCACATCATCGAGTATCCGGCGGCGGGCTTCACGTGGAAACCCTTTTGGATCCGAGAGATAGAGGACCGGGTCGCCCTTGGATCGAAACTTGACCCCTTGATGTCGTGAGGGCAGGAAGCCACTTCCCCAGAGCCTGTCATAGAGAGGTTGTCCCCCGCGATGGGATACCATGACGACGAAATTGGGCAGGTTCTCGTTGGCACTGCCAAGGCCATAAGAGAGCCATGATCCCATGCTTGGACGTCCTGCAAGTTGAAACCCGGTCTGGAGGAAGGTGATGGCCGGGTCATGATTGATGGCCTCGGTGTGCATGCTGCGTATGAGGCACATCTCGTCCGATACCTTGCTCAAGTGTGGCAGTGCACTGCTGATCCATTGCCCTGCCTGGCCGTGCTGGGCAAACTCAAATCCCGTGGGAGCCACCGGGAAAGCATCCTGGCCCGCCGTCATGCCGGTCAGGCGCTGCCCCTGCCGCACGGAATCAGGGAGATCCTGCCCGAGATACCGCCCCAGCCCCGGTTTGTGGTCGAAGAGGTCCAGTTGAGAGGGTCCCCCGGATTGGAACAGATAAATGATCCGTTTGGCCTTGGCTGGGTGATGCGTGGTGTCGAGAATCCCTTGCGTCCCCTTGGTGTGGTCCGCTGCCAGGGCCCTTTGTTCCAGGTCCATCAGTGCCATGGTCCCCAGGCCTGTCGACAGTCGTCCCAGAAAGTGTCGTCTGCTTTTGATTGCAAGCTTGTTCATGCCGATGCGTGGGCCTGAGTATTCTTACTCCTGGGATTCAGCTAAGCATCTTTGGCGGTGTTTGACAATGCATTCATCGCTTGATGGACGCTCTCAAACATGCTACTCCAAGCCTCAACCATGTTTGATCACTTGAAACCATCGCGTCTGGACGCGCAATGGCAGCGTGCTGCTTCCCTGTTTGCTGCCTGGATCGTCTGCATGACCTCTCACGGCCAACTGCTGGCCCAGGGACTCATGGAAAAAGGCATCGTCGTCCCCCCAGAAGTCAGGCGTTCACTTGACACCTTGTTGACGCCCCTTGAGGAGGTGGTTGCGTTCATTCAGGACAGTGATGATGCGTTTGTCCATGCTTACGAGGCCGATGTGACGCTTTATCTCAAGGCGGTTCAATCGGCCCTTGAACATCAGGAATTCCATCACGTGCGGCAGTTTGAGATTGCGGAACAGCTGATCACCGAGGGCTTGGCCAGGGCCGCCCATCTGTTGAATCACAAGGCTCCCTGGAGCCATCAGACAGGGCTGGTGGTGCGGGGCTTTCGTTCCCGTATTGACGACTCGGTTCAGCCTTATGGACTGGTGG
>JAAZXX010000533.1 GCA_014239995.1 Verrucomicrobiia bacterium | reverse complement strand
CAAGGCCAAGGCCAAGGCCAAGGGGGTGCTCTGTCTCAATAACCTGCGGCAAATGTCCCTCGCCACGCGCTTTTATGCGGATGATTTCAACGATCACGTCCCGCCAGTGGCGCATGCAGTAGGTGAATACTGGTTTCACCAGCTTGCACCCTACATGGGGGATGATTCCTACAAGAAAAATCCCCATGAGATGGCGGAAGGGGTGATGCGGATTCTCATCTGCCCTTCCACCAAGACGCCCAAGGCGAATCCTACACCAGAGGACCGTTGGTGGGGATCGGCGACCTCCACTTGGCGATCCCTTGAGTCGGAGGGAAGCTATGGGATGAACCTGTGGCTGGATAACCAGGGTGTCTACATCAAGGATTTTCCCGCTGACCAGTATTACAGCCAATTTTCCACCGCCCCGGCAGGGGTCCCGGCCTACGGCGACTCGGTCTGGGTGGGATCATGGCCGGATGGGGGTGACACCATGCCACCCGACCTCAAGGGGGGTGGTTATGGTAATGGCAGTTTTCCCCACCAGAAAGGTCGCTTCATGGGACGTTTTGCCATCGAACGTCACGGCAATGGCATCAATCTCGGGTTTGTGGACGGGCACAGCGAACGGGTATCGGTTCAGGGACTTTGGATGCTCGATTGGCATAAGGAGAATGTACCCAACCCCAGCATCAAATTACGCTAGTCAACCCATTTGATACACGCTATGAATGGCCCCATGAAATCATGCTGCCCTCCTATCTGCGCGATTCTCCTTTTCCTTTTTTCCATTAATCTGTCGCCCAGTATCAAGGCGGAGGAAAAGGATCCCTTTGTCAAATTGGATCCGCCGGCATTGGCCGGCCGTTGGGACTGGACCGTCACCGATGGTGACACGACTTATCCCTCATGGCTGGAGGTGAGTCTCTCCGGCTACCGAACCCTGGTGGGTCGCTATGTGGGTCAATTTGGCAGTGCACGTCCGGTTTCCCAAATCAAGTTTGATGCCGTCACCGGGGCTTTTCGTTTCGAGCTCCCTCCCCAATGGGAGAAACGAACCTCGAACATTGTTTTTGAGGGACGGCTGGAAAATGACATGCTCAAAGGGGAAACCACCAATGACAAGGGTCAGACCATCCAGTGGCAGGCGCGTCGTGCACCTTCCATGGAATCTTCTGGCAGGATCCGTTGGGGCAAGCGCATCAAGCTCTTCAATGGACGCGACCTGAGTGGCTGGAAGACCCGGCACCCGGAACTTCCCAACGGTTGGGTGGTGCGCAAGGGACTGCTGACCAATGCCACCCCGGGAAATGACCTCATGACAGAGGAAACCTTCTCGGATTTCAAACTTCGGGCGGAGTTCCGCTATCCTGAGGGTAGTAACAGTGGGATTTACCTCCGCGGACGCCATGAGGTTCAGATCGAGGACAATTACGGCATGACACCCGACAGCCATCGTATCGGGGGTATCTACGGGTTTCTGGCACCTCACATCAACGCTTCCCGGAAACCCGGTCGCTGGCAGGACATGGAGATTACCCTGCTGGGACGTTTGGTCACCGTGAAACTCAATGGTAAAACGGTGATCTCTGAGCAGGTAATACCTGGAATTACCGGTGGCGCGCTTGAGAGTCATGAAGGCCAACCCGGCCCGATCCTGGTGCAGGGAGATCACGGCGTGGTTGAATTTCGCAGGCTGGATTTGATTCCTGCAAGGTGATGGTATTATCGATGCTTCCAGATTGCTTCCTGATACCTGGTCACGAGGGGCATCGCTGCCCGGCCTTTAGTTCCAGGGTTCATTACCCGGTACACCCCCAATGAGCATTGGTCCCAGTGAAACCCTAAGGGCGGGTATGGATCCGTCGGATGATCCAGGACAATCCCTTCTTGAGATGCTGCAAGGCATCATCAAGCATCCGCAGTTCGTGTCCGAGGCAGCGGCGGATGAAGCGCAAAAAAAACTGGACCTTGTCTCAGGAACGGAAGATCCCGAAGCGATGATTCTCCTGCTTCTGGAGGCACTCGAGAAGGATCCTAACAACGTCGATGTGCATCTGGCCCTCTTGGAGGCATCCGCACTCGAGGATGCCTACCACATACCGGTTTTGGAGGCACTGAAGGCCATTGCCAGGCATCAGCTTGGTGAGGATTTATTCACGCATCATGCCGGGGAATTCTGGTTCCTCTCCGCGACACGTCCCTACATGCGCGTCTGTCAGGAACTGGCGCAGGAATTTCATTATCAACAACATTTTGAGGAGGCAGCGGCTCAGTGGAAACACATGTGCCAGCTGGACACTCGAGACCATCAAGGCACGCGACAACGACTCCTGCTTGTTTACCTTGCCATGGGGAAATACGCCGAGGCGGACACCCTGCTGGAATCCTGCAGCGAGGCGGCCACGGGATGTGCTTTTTCCTGGGGCCAGTGTCTGCAACACCTTCTGCGGAGTGATTTTTCAATGGCCTCGCAGGCGCTCAAGGCAGCACGTGCCCAGAACCCCTTCATGGAAGATTTTATCCGCGGAACGTGCCAACCTCCGCCAGAGTTGCCTGCGCACCATGTCATCGGTTCGATGGAGGAGGCCGTGATGTTTGTGGATGATATGTTGACGGCATGGAATCGTCATCCCGAGGCTGTCACCTGGCTGCAGGAGCAGGAGAGGGCCCAGCCTGAGTCATCCGGTGCCTAAAGCATGAGTGGTCCCTTCAGGGCTTCCTGGTAGTTTTTTTCCCATGCCTCGCTTCCATCGTCAGCCAGCAAGCGCGTGGCGGCTCCCTTTTCGTAGTAGGGAATCTCGCCGCGGTTGGCTGCATTGAGGACAAAATTAATTTCCTTGGAGGCAAGTAACATGCGTTTGCCCGACGACCAGCGGATCTCCACCATACGCTTGGGATTGGGACGTTTATCGGGACGATCGGTGCGGTAACGTTCCATCAGGTCGGGATCCGGTGCCGTGCCCAGTCCCGGTTTTTCCGGGACCCTGGCAAAACCCTTCTCCAGGGTGATGGGATCGCGCAGCAGGTCGCTGGTATAAAGTTGATGGCAGTTCACGGCCGGCCAGGTGGCGTGGCTGCAGACCCCTCCAAAATGCAGGGAGTAGGCTGCCGTCAGTCCGGTTCCGACCAGCTGGAGCCAGAAGGGCATGTCCACCTGGGAGCAGAAGGCCGCCTGGCGCAGTACGGAGCTGGCGCCTCCGCCCACCACGAAACCGTCACATACCCCCTGTTCAATCACGGTTCGAGGCTTGGGTGTGCCATAATGC
>JAAZXX010000532.1 GCA_014239995.1 Verrucomicrobiia bacterium | reverse complement strand
GTGCCAGTTGCCACGCACGCATTGATCCCATGGGATTTGCCCTGGAAGGCTTTGATCCCATTGGGCGTTGGAGGGAACATTATCGAAGCGGACTTCCCATTGACGCCAGTGGACGCCTTTTCGGGAAGGAGTCGTTTACCGATATTGAAGGGTTCAAGGACGCGATTCTCGATCACCCGGAGGCATTCATGCGCGCATTCAGTGAGCATCTGCTGAGTTATGCCCTGGGACGTGCACTCACATTGAGCGACAAGCCTGCCGTGGACCTGATTACCCAGCGTGTGCTTGTTGAGCGTGGACGGTTTTCCACCGTGGTCCTTGAAATTGTCAAAAGCCTCCCTTTCCGTTATAAAACCGATCAATCTGTAAAACCATGAATGTCCTTCAAAAAACAAGCCTGCCGAGGCGTACCTTTTTGCGGGGTTGCGGGGCTGCCCTCGCCCTGCCATTACTCGACCAGATGCAGGCGCGTGGTGCGAAGCATGCGAGTGTACCCCCGCGACTTGCCTTTTTCTACACGCCCAACGGCGTCGTGCAGCGCGCATGGCACACCGGTGAAACGGGGCATGCCTTTCCGCTCAGTCCCACCCTGCAACCCCTGGAATCCCTGAAGGCAAAGATGTCCCTTTTCACGCACCTTGATCGTGTCAAGGTTCCCGGCACGGATGGACACGCGCAGGCCGGCGCGTGCTACCTGAGCACGGCTGCACCCGACGAACTTTCCCCTGCCGGATATCCCCTCAAGCGCACCATTGATCAGGTAATCGCGGATCATGTCGGACGGGATACCCCTTTCCGTTCCTTTGAGCTTTCCTGCAATAGCTATACCGATAACCGGGAGTCCGTCTACTTCGACAACATCTCATGGTACGGGCATGGGCACGTTGCACGCTCCATGAAGGATCCTCGGAAAGTTTTTCAGCGTCTTTTTCATGTCAAGGAGCACCAGGCCAACGCCAGTGTGCTGGACCTGGTCCTTGCCGATGCCAGGGACCTGATGGGCAGGTTGGGGCGTCTGGATCGTCATAAACTGGATGAATACATGGAATCGGTGCGCACCGTGGAACAGCAGATCGAGCGTATTACCCAGCACCAGGTGGATGTCAGGGATCTCCCCACCGGGTTGGTGCCCCCGGACAGGCTCTGGACCACGATGCGTCGGGATGAATACATCCAGGTCATGGGTGATCTTCTCATCCTCGCTCTTCAGACCGACCTCACACGGGTTTGCACGCTGATGGTGGCGCCTGAAAGGTGGGATACGCCCCTGATGTTCGAAGATGTGTTTGAAAAACCCATCCGCCATCATGGATGGACCCACAATCAGAAGGACCCGGAGACGCTGCGTCAACTTGAGAAGCTTGATTTATTCCACATGCGTCAATACGCCAGCATCTGCGCCAAGATGGATGCCATTCAGGAAGGGGATGGCACCTTGCTTGACAGCATGATGTTCACCTATGGATCCGGCCTGAGCAGCGGGATGCTGCATGAATGCACCAACCTGCCCACCGTGATTGCCGGGAGTGCGGGAGGACGAATTTCGACGCACCGTCATGATCAGCATTCCAAGGGAACTCCCATCGCCAACCTCTGGGTGTCGATGGCCCAGGTCATGGGATTGCCGATGGAACAGATCGGTGACAGCACGGGGGCTCTGAAAGGTTTTCTGGCTCGGGCTTGATCCCCTGGAAATACCTGCGGAACCTGCCAAGTGCATGCAGGACCACGCCGTAAAGGCCCACAGCGGAAACCCCGGGACCATGGGTATGGGTGACTTTTCTGGATCACGAGCTTCCTGATGGACCGGGACATGGCGGGTCGGCGTCCTTAAGGGTTGATCTTTGGGTCGCTGGAGGGAATATTCCCTCCATGCTCGCTGTCATTTCGCCTGCTAAAACACTCGACTTTGAAACACCTCCCATCACAAGTGCCTCCTCGGTGCCTGATTTTCTTGACCAGTCCCAGCACTTGATCGAGCGGCTGCGTACCTATTCCGAGGAGCAACTTGCTTCCCTCATGTCGATCAGTCCCAAGTTGGCGGCTTTGAATCGCCAGCGCTATCAGGATTGGCATTTACCCTTTTCCGCAGACAATGCCAGGCAGGCAATCCTGGCCTTCAAGGGGGATGTCTACACGGGGTTCACGTTGGATCAATACACCGCTGAGGACTTTAAGTATGCCCAGAAGCACCTCCGGATCCTTTCCGGGCTCTATGGTCTGCTGCGGCCACTGGACTTCATCCAACCCTACCGGCTCGAGATGGGAACCAAATTAACTACGGACACCGGGAAGGATTTGTATGTCTTCTGGAAAACGAGGCTCGGCCAGGCCGTGCATGGAGCCATCCAGGCATCCGGGGCGCGTGTACTGGTGAATCTCGCTTCCCAGGAGTATTTTCAAGCCCTCGAAACCAAGGATCTCCAGGCAAGGGTGATCAGTCCCGTTTTCAAGGATCAGAAGAACGGGCAGTTCAAGATTATCAGCTTTCACGCCAAGAAGGCCAGGGGATGCATGTCAGACTATATCATCCGAAATCAGGTGCGTGAGCCCGAGGAACTCAAGGCATTTCAAGGGATGGGATATCGCTACAACGCTGCATTTTCGGGGGAGGATACGTGGGTTTTTACACGTTCTGAAGGCGTTTCGGGCCATTGATGGTGCAAGTCCTGCCTCTGGAACTACTATTCCTTCAGTGCGCCAATGCTAATCCCACACTACTCGCTTGACTCGGTTTTTTGGTGTTTGTGGGTTGAAAAGCTTCGGCAACCATGCTTCAAGATGTCAGTAAAAATGGTTCGGAGATAGCGGGATTCTACTGGCGAATTCTCGGTGCATAGTCATATAATCCTCCCAGAAGCATGCAAACAAACTGGGAACGATGTCTATTTCTGGGTTCGATGCATACCCTTGGAAAACGGTGCCATGGGATCTTGAGTGGGACTTTTCTTCTTGGTGTTCTATGCGCCCTCACTGCCCGGGAGCACAGGGCTTCCGCACAGACTCCGCGCCTGCACATACGCCAGGCCTCAACGACAGATACCCTGGAATTGTGGTGGCCCATTTCCGAGGCATCAGCCCGGCATTCCGTGCAATACACCTTGAGTCTGCGTGATCCCCATTGGATTTCCATGCCTCGTCCATCCATCGAGGAGGCAGGAGAAAACCGGCTGAGCCTCTCCCCGGGCGAGGACATGGAAACGAGGTTCTACCGCCTGCAGCCCTCTGGTGTCTCCCTGGAAGAATCCA
>JAAZXX010000531.1 GCA_014239995.1 Verrucomicrobiia bacterium | reverse complement strand
CATGAAGTTTTGCTGGCTGACACCGAAGTTGTCATACAGAAAATCCGCATCGCCAAACAACACCACGGTGGCACCTTCCTTGGAGGTTTTGAGCGACTCTGGCTTTTCCTCCTCGGTGTCTTCAGAATCAAGGTCATCCTCGGTTGACTCGGCAACCGTGGGTTCCCCTTCGGGATAGGCAGACTGGAACGTACCGGTCAGGCGCATCGCCAGAGGGTATTCCTTGCCCTCGGGCTTCAATTCCTTAAGGATCTGCTGCCCTGAAAGACGTGCCATGAAGGCATCCACCATTTGTGCCTCTTCCGAGGTATTGAGTAAAACGGTTTGCTCGATACCTTCCACCGGGGTGCCCTTGAAAGCACCTGAAAAGGGAATCAGCAATTGATCAATCTGGCTGGTCACGACGTCATCGCCGTTGATGCCATTGGGATCCATGAACAGGATACCCGGCTGCTCCTGCGGCGGTGCCCCACGCTGGAAGGAAACCTCACGTGCAAACTGCCTGTCTGCTGCAATTTTACTGGTATCGAATTCCAATCCCCAAGCCTTGAGCAAGGTTTCCAGGTTGGAGTTAGAAGGAGGCGGACCGAGCATGTTGTTTCCATTGGGACTTGGGGTCTGGTCCACAATGGCAAGGGCATCCAGGAAGGCAATCAGTTTTCCGCCCTTCATGAGGTACTGATCGATGGCATATTGTGCCTGGTCAGTGATATCCTTGGGATGGATCACCACCAGGAGATCCAGATCCGAGGGAATGACTCCATCGCTCATCTGGAGCTGGCGCACATCAAAATCCTGCTGTAGTTGACTGATCAGAAACCAGGGTGGCTGTTGCTGAGGAGGTCTACCCATCTGCATCATCATGGGGTTGGGCTGCTCGCCAAAGACGGGCAGTGCACTCATGACACCCACTGTTGGCTTGTCGTCCACGGTCACCTGGGTGATGGCACGCGTCAGATCATATTCGAGCAGTTTTTCTCGACTGGGATCCAGAAAGGGCAAGGCCTTGGTCTGGTCCAGCATGCTGATGGCCAGCCCGAGGTAGATCGATTCTCCGAAACTGACCATCTGTCCGGTGACCCCATCCATGGCCGCTGAGTCCGCAGCATCCGAATCCGGTTCTGGGTTGAACTTGGTCACTTTCAGATGCCCGTTGGAATACTGGGAATACTCATCGAGCAGATCCTCGACATGACTGATGTAATTCTTGAAGTTGACCGGCATCAACTTGTCGTCCCGGGTGGCGTAGAATCGGATCTCCACATCCGTGTCCAGGTCACCAAGAATCTGTTTTGTCCCTTCAGAAAGCGTGTAAAGGTTTTCTGAAGTGAGGTCAAACCGGTGCTTGAGGTGCCCGGAGATGATATTCACCACCACCAGCATAACCAACATGATGGCAACGCCGAGAGAGGAATAAAGGAAGAGTCCACTTTGTTTTTTACTCATAATCGATGATTCCTTGAGGTTAATTGGTTCTGAGACTGCGCAGGATGACGCTCGTAGTGAAGAGGCAGAAACCGATCAGCGACAGGAAGAAAACCACGTCTCTGGAATCTAGAACGCCTCGTTGGAAGCTGAAGAAATGGGTCATGACACTGCATGCGGACACCACATCCACCAACCATGAAGGTGCCCACTGAACAAGCATATCCGTCACCGGCGGGTATCCCGCAAGTATCAGGAAAAGACAGATGACCACGGAGAGAATAAAGCTGATCACCTGATTCCGCGTTAATGCAGAGGTCATGCTGCTGACAGCAAGGTATCCTCCCGCAAGGAACATGCTTCCAATGTATCCGCAGATAATGGGCCCCAGATCAGGCGATCCCAGATAAGATACCGTCCCGATGATCGGGAAAGTCAGGGCAAGCGCCAGTGTCAGGAAAGCCCACGAGGCAAGGAATTTACCTACAATGGTCTGCCATGGAGTGATGGGCATGGTCAGCAGAAGTTCCAGCGTTCCTTGCCGCCGTTCCTCCGACCAGAGGCGCATCCCCACGGCGGGAACCAGGAAGAGATAAATCCATGGATGCCACGTGAAGAATGCGGCCAAAGAGGCCTCTTGACGTTCAAAGAATTGTCCCAGTTGCGCACTGAAGGTAAAGAAACCAATCAGCATCAAAAAGATGACGATGAATACGTAAGCGACTGGTGAAGCGAAATAACCACTCAGTTCACGTTTAAAGACAGATTGAATATTGGACCAGGCATTATTCATGATTCCTTCCCTCCCTTGGCTTTCGTATCAGGTAGTGTGATCGAGCGAAACACTTCGTCGAGTTTTCCCTCTTGGGTAAACAATTCAATAATACGCCACTGTTCCTGATGCGCCAGATCGGCGATATCAGAATTCAGCGCCCCATTGACATCCGGTTTCCCTACTAATTCAAGCACGGCTTCTGAGGCGTCGTCGTTGAGCAGGGTAACTCTGGCAACCGATGAGAGTCCATTGAGCTTCTCCTTGGCAACTGATCCGCTGAGGCCGGCAAGCTTCAGACGGACAGCACCGGCGCGTTTGGAGCGCGATTTCAGTTCCTGCGGGGTTCCATTAGCAACGATCTTCCCTTGATCAATGATAATGGCACGGGAGCATGCGGCCTCTACCTCCTCAAGGATATGCGTAGAAAAAATGATCGCCTTCTTTTCACCCATCCGCTTGATGATGCTGCGCACCTCGTGTTTTTGGTTGGGATCCAGCCCATCAGTGGGCTCATCAAGGATCAGAATGTCAGGGTCGTGGATGATGGACTGTGCGAAACATGTCCGGTGGCGGAAGCCCTTTGAGAGTGTATCCACGCTTTGATGGATCACCGC
The DNA here is from genome assembly GCA_014239995.1 of Verrucomicrobiia bacterium. Lineage (GTDB taxonomy): Bacteria > Verrucomicrobiota > Verrucomicrobiia > Limisphaerales > AAA164-E04 > AAA164-E04. Next base: position 440 of record JAAZXX010000531.1, on the reverse strand, counting down.
TTCCAGGAAACAGAGCTCGACCACCCGGTCGATGGCTTTGCCTTTATCGACACCTCGCAAACCACGGATTTCAGCGGCAAAACTCAGGAAGCCATGCACGGTCATGTCCGGGTAAGCAGGTGCGTTTTCAGGAAGATAGCCCATAAGTCGTTTAGCAGGTATGGGATTATCGACGATGCCATGTCCCCCGACGGTGATACTGCCTTCTGTTGGGGGAATGAAACCGGTAATCATCCGCATGGTAGTGGATTTACCGGCTCCGTTGGGGCCGAGAAATCCAAGTACTTCACCTCGCTCGACCTCGAAAGAGATACGGTTGACGGCGACTTTTGGACCGAAGGTCTTAACTAGTTCGTTGACTTTGATCATGCCTTTTTCTCCTAATGAGAATGTATGGTGATTTAGTTACAGATTCCCTTTTTTGAATTCAAGTTACATTT
>JAAZXX010000530.1 GCA_014239995.1 Verrucomicrobiia bacterium | reverse complement strand
CCCCAGCACTGCCGAAGCCCAGTACGATGACATGATCTTTCCATTCCGTCATGATACCGTGACGATCACGAAAGGGGTGAAATTTCAGTAGCCATTGGGTAACCGTGTCGTTTGCCAGCAACGGAGTGATGGTCATGGTCATGATCGAGAGGAGTGCAATTTGAGTGATCCGTTCGATTGGAAGTCCTGTTGATGAAAGATGTCCAGCCAATCCCAGGATCAATGCAAATTCACTGGTTTGAGCCAGCAGGATACCCCCATCGATGGCATGACGCGCAGTGAGTCCTGCTCGTTCCGCAATGAGGGAGACCAGTATAGGGGTGAGGATGATGACCAGTATGCTGAAACAAGCTGCCTCCATCCAGATCTGGAAGGAAACAGGGGTTCCTGCATAAAGTCCGAGGGCTGTGAAAAATAGTGCAAAGAAAAAATCAGAGAGTGAGGTCATGACTCCTTTGGCAAGTCCATGGATGGGAAAGGAACTCAAGCTCAATCCACCCAAGAAAGCACCCGCTATCAATGGAAGTCCCAGATAATGGGAGGCGCTCAGGAACAAAAACATGACGGACAGGAGGACCAGGAGAAATGATTCCTCGTCCGCCTTGAAAAGGCGAAGGAAAAAAGTCCAGAAGTATTGACGGATGCACCATGCCACAAGGCCAATCAGGCAGGTGGCTGCAAGTCCTGCAGCGGTGTTAGCGTATCCCAGGTCAGACTTGACGAGGATCACGACCAGCAGGATCATTAGAATGTCCTGGATGAGCAGTACGCCGATGACCATGCGGGCAAAAGGTTCATACATCTTTTTCCCCTGAATCAGTAATCGAATACCAAGCAGGGTTGAGCTCGTTCCCATGGCAATAGCTGGATAGCATGCCTCCTTTGCACCGTAGCCCATGGCAGCAGCCACTGCCCATCCTACACCCACCAAGGCGACAAATTGTAGCACCCCGACACGCCAGACGATATGCCATTGATGCCTGAATCGTCCTGGATTAAGTTCCATGCCTGATGCAAATACCAGGAAGAATAATCCCATTTCCAACAACTGCTCCAAGAGTATTTTTTCAAAGGTAATGTTCAACTTGCTGGCGACGACGCCTCCAAGAATCCAGAAGGGGATGGCCGGCAATTTGAAACTGCGCGCGATACCAAGCCCGGTGCCAGCGATAGTGAGTAGCAAGAATAACTCTTTCATCTTTTTAAAAGACGACTTTGGATCAATTCCTTGTGCTGACGTTTGATGCCATCCGCAAAAGGGGTCATGAAATAGCTGATATTCAGATCAAGAAGTGCAGGCATAACCAGTGTGTCCGGAGCCATCACACAACATGGTATATCCGCACCTTTTGCCCTGAAGGCCAGAAGTTGGTTTGCTTCTTCATTCTGTAGTGCGGAAACGATGAGTTTGGCCTCATGAAAGCCGGCAGACTCGAGAAGGTCCCAGTCGTGGATGTTGCCATGATAGCTTTGGCATGGTAAGGACTTGAGCTTTTCAGGATCCGAATCGATAGCGGTGATGGTTTCACCGCATGCAATCAAACGTTGAACGATATTTCTGCCCAGGGCATTCATGCCAATGACCAGGATAGGTTGTTGGGATGATTCGAGTGGGCTTGCGGGTCCACTTGTTTGGTTGCTTCCCCCAGTCTCAAGAGCAGGAAACCTGCTCTTGGTAAACCATGCAATCATGCTTTCCCCAGAGCGTATGCTGACGGCGGATAAGGTGATTGTCAGTATGCCGGTCCACGCAATAACGGTCTGGGTTTCTGCTGAGATCAGTCCCTTGTGTGTGGCGAGCGCGGCCAGGATGAAACTGAATTCACTGATTTGAGCTAGATGAATTCCCGCGCGAAAACTTTCTTTATGACAACGACCCATCCTCATGAGAGGGAGTGCCACACCTGCTAATTTGACGGTCATCACGGTTGCCGACAGGAGCAGTACTTTTAACCACATCAGCATGGAGAGGTTGATTTGTGTTTCTGCTCCCAGCATGACAAAAAATACGACAACAAAAAAATTCATCAATGGGTGGACTCTTCGCTTCAACTCTTGACTGTGGGAAGATTGCGCCAAACTCAAGCCTGCCAAAAAGGCTCCGATTTCGTGGGAAAGCCCCACAGCATGTGCCAGTGAAACAAACATGAAACACCACCCCAGACTCCAGATAAACATCATTCCGGGAATAGGAAGAGCCCAGTTAAGGGCACGGGTGGTCAGGTATTTTGAACTCAACCAAGCCAAAGTAAGCAGCGCGGTCATTCCAGCCATGGAACTTGAGAGTGCCAGAAAAGGGTCTGTTGCTGGCTCCCCATGGGTGCCCTCCCAGTGGGTCACGAAGGTGAGTGCAGCAAGTGCAACCATATCCTGAAGGAGCAGGATTCCGATGGCGATGCGCCCATGAAAGGAACGCATTTCTTTGCGGGCGTGCAGTAGCTTGACCACCACCACGGTGCTGCTGAACATGCATATCAACCCCAGCAGGAAACTGCTAGCCTGGCTTTCCCCCAATACCCGGGCCAGAAGATAAATCGCCAGGCAAGTGCATGACATCTGGATGGAAGCCACCAGGAGAACATGTCTGCCCGCCGATTTGAACTGGTGAATATTCAGTTCGATGCCCACGAGGAACAGGAGAAGGACGATCCCCGTATTGGACAAGAGGGTCAGATGTGAGGTTTGCTCGATCCAACCCAGTATGGGGCCGATCAGGAGTCCTGCGATAAGGTAATTAACTATAGGAGGGATCTCAAGGCGGCTGGTTGCCAGAAGCATGCAGGTCGCCGCCACGAGCATCAGTCCTAAATCTTCAATCAGGTATAAGTGGTTCATGGAAGCAGGAAAAAATCACCCCTTGTGTCTCGTGTGGGCAGTATCTAAGTTTGCCATTGATATGGCAAAAAACAAATCTTGAAATCCTAAAATATCCTTTAATCCCAAGTAGTAAGCCCTTATCTTATCTAAGTTAAATTCAATGCCTTAGATTTATTTATGATTAACCTTCAAGGTGTTTTTTTTACGAGATATGCAAACAGAAAAATACACAATCAAGGCCCAGGAGGCATTCGCCAATATGCAATCGCTGGCCAGGGAATCCAATCATCAGGAATTGGACTGTGAGCACCTGCTGGGGTCCTTGATCGAACAGAAGGAGAGTCTCGTTCAGTCGCTCCTCTTGAAACTTGGAGTCCCTATGGAGGGTCTTCGAGGATTTATCGATACTCTGCTTGTGCAACGCGCCCGAGTGGAAGGGGGTG
>JAAZXX010000052.1 GCA_014239995.1 Verrucomicrobiia bacterium | reverse complement strand
CATTCTGGACCGTGGTATTAGGGGTATTATGTATCTCCAGTTTGGTGAGTCACAAAAACAAACCCCAATACTAGCCCATCTACGACCGTTGGGTGCAAATACATGGAAGTGACCCTGATAATCGGCCGAAGGCTTGACACTGTGGGGCCCACTGGGGTGTCGCAATATCGGAGGCAATGACGGGTTCTGATATGCCGCGTCGGTATTTTGGAGCGGGTTCTTTTTGCTGATTAGTATACCAGCGGCAATGGGTTCTTAACCCCCTAGGGGTCGAGGGGAGGCTTACCAAAGTGCAAAGAACTCTTCTGACTCCCTGCGTGTGACCAGTGCCTTGTAGTGCCTGTGCAGCATGGCAGGGGAGTGTCCCAGGTGGAGTGCTGCCTTGGCTTCGTCTTGGTAGAAGTTGAGCCAGTGGCTGGCAGCAGTGTGACGCATGACGTTACGGGGCCAATGGGTCAACCCAGCTTGACTCCTCAGTGCCTCAAAGCGTTCACGCAGGGACTTGAGAGGACACACCCTCTCCCACCATGGCAGGTGACCAGGCAACATCTCCATCACTCTGCGTGTTCTGGTCTTGGCGGCCTGAGCTCCCACGATTAGAAAACCATCACGCACCTGCAAGGATTCCACTCTGCCTGCCTCAGAAACTCTCAGGCCCATGCAGAGTCTGAGCCACAAGTGACCTTGAAGTTCCAAAGGACAGTGTTGGATTAACAAGGAACACTCATCCAGAGAGAGAAAGTCCACAGTGGTGCCTGCAGTGCTTACCTTGGGCAGGGAGAGCTTGGGCACTTGGGAAAGGTAGTGATTATCACGTGCCCAGTGGTAAAAGGTCTTGAGACGAATTGCCTTGTGCTGGGCATTGGTGGTGATTGAAAGCCACAACTGCACAGACCTGGTAGTGTGAAAGCCCAGTGTTTTACCTGGGCCCATGTGCCTGCCCAGTTCATCCAATATCCAGCCCATCCCTTTGATGTAGGCAGCACTCCTGCCCATGGTTTCCAGGTGCTCAAGATAGACGGGGATAAGCCTTGCAAGCTCAAGGGACTCAACCAAGTGGGTGCGCTTGTAGGACCTCCAGACCTCCACAAGCGAGAGGTCTGCATCTCACACCTCCTGGACCACTGACACGTCCTGGCTGGAGAGTTGCGTTGTTATGGTACGGCTAAAAGGATTCGAACCTTCACGGGATACTATCCCACTACCACCTCAAGGTAGCGCGTCTGCCAATTCCGCCATAGCCGCAAAAAGGAAGAGATTGGTAACCAATTCCATACCCACACGCAAGTTGATTTTTTATGAAATTAAGACAACAGCATAAGACACAACAAACAGGAAGAAATTGGGAGAACCATATGAGAAGGCCGTGAAGGCTGACTGGGCTACAGACTCGCCTCTGCTGAAATTCTGAAAGTCACACAGGATTCCCCATTTGAAAACTGAGTTCCCCTTCCATGATGCCATGGGCGAATATCTTGCCACTCTATGTCTCTTAGAGGCTTACCTCAACAGTTGCCGTTGGATATTGAGGGAAATGACCAGGCACGTTCCAGATCACTTTGCGGAGTGTGTGTCCAAGCTCATGATAGGTGGAGTTCATTTGATCTGGATTCAAGAGGTGTTCATGTCTTGTTGTGCATGGAATCGATCCAGGTAGGTAGCCGCAGTTTTGGCGTATTTCCGGTTTTCACTTCCACGCATGGAACCCTTTCGTCATAGTGGAACGCATGTCGCAGGTGATTGCCATTGTCGGAAGGCCGAATGTCGGTAAGTCCGCCCTTTTCAACCGCATCGTTCGCAAACGGATTGCCATTGTTCATGATGAACCTGGCGTCACGCGTGATCGTGTGCTGATCGAGGCAGAATGGCGCGGGCGCCCCTTCACCTTGGTGGACACCGGGGGCATTGGCCTGCGACAGGGCGAAAAATGTGATGATGTCATCACCGGTGCAGCCATGGATCAGGTGCAACTGGCACTTGAATCCGCCTCCGTATTGATGCTTGTGGTGAATGTTCAGGAGGGGCTTCTCCCCTTGGACCAAGAGGTTGCATCAAGACTCCATGCCTCCGGAAAAAAGATACTTCTTGTCGCCAACAAGGCGGATCACGCGGGTTTTGATGATGATGCTGAGGCCTTGTCCGCCCTTGGTTTTGATCGGGTTTTCCCGGTTTCCGCCATCCATGGAAGAGGCACGGACGACCTGATGCAGAGTGCCATAGACCTGCTGCCCAAACCTGAAACGACATCTGCCCCCGAACCCACTGACGAGGATCAACCCGCTGGGGACGAAGCTTTAAAACTGGCTATCATCGGCCGACCGAATGTAGGAAAATCCAGCATCATCAATACGTTTGCACGCTCTGAACGCGTGATTGTCAGCTCGATTGCCGGTACCACACGTGACTCGGTGGACGTACCTATCCAGGTCGAAGCCGAGGGGCAGCAGCATCAATACGTGCTGATTGATACGGCAGGCATTCGCAAGAAACGTCGCGTGGATGATTCCGTTGAATTCTTCAGTGTCAAGCGGGCTGAAGCTTCCATCGAGCGATGTGACATCGCCGTGCATGTCATGGATGCACAATGCGGGGTGACGCTGCAGGACAAGAAAATAGGCGGCAAGATAGCCGAGGCAAAGAAAGCCTGCATTCTGGTGGTCAATAAATGGGACTTGTATGAGGCCTCACTCGCCAAGGCCAGAGAGGAGGTGGATGCAAGTCCCAACAAGAAGCGAGGACGGTCGGCATGGCTGACGACCCTGGCTGATTTCGGCAAATGGGTGCAGGAACAACTTTTTTTCCTGGATTATGCTCCCGTCATTTTCACCAGCGCCTCTTCGGGGTTCCACCTTGACCGCCTTCTGGAGGCGATCCGCTTTGTCGAGGGACAACTGAAGCAGAAAGTCCCAACCTCACTGCTCAACCGCACACTGCATGATGCAGTTGCGGCGCGTCAACCCGTTTCAAAACAGGGCACACGGCTCAAGTTCTACTATGCTACCCAGGTGAAAATCAAGCCACCGACCTTCAGGTTGTTCCTGAATCGACGTGAACTCTTCACTGATCAGTATGCAAAATACCTTGCGGGTCAAATGCGTAAAGCCTTCGGATATGAGGGCTGCCCCGTCATTTTCGAACCACGTGATCGCCCCAAGAAAGTGGAATCGATTCGCGGGTCAAAAAAGCATGTGAGCGAGAAGGATCAGGACAAGAAAGAACCCGATCATCGAGATAAAGTCAGGGCAAGGAAACCTGGAGAAAGAATATCCAAGGGCAAGACCTCCAGGAAAACGCCAAAAGGCAGAAGCTCTGGAGCTAAATCCAAACAAGGCAACTCCAGAACCATGCGAAGGAAACAGCGTCGAACCTAGTCCAGGGGAGTCACCATCCGCCAGAGCGCCTGCCGGGAGGTTAGGACAGATTTCAAGGCACCTCATACCCTCGCCACATCCAAACCAAGGTATCAGCAAGCGTGTGCTCGAATACCCGACGGTCGCAGTGACCAGAAGCCTTGCTGAAAACATAGCGATAGTGATACCCGCGGGTCTTGAGTGCCTTCGCAGTGCGTTGGTTGGCCATGACCCAGTTGTGGTAACCTTCCTCCGGGGATCCAGCACCATTATCCTTTTCCGAGACATGGGTAAAGATCCTCAACGGCTTCAAAGCCTGGGTCTCGATCAAACGCATACCCGAATGGTATTCCCAGGCACCCAGGGGGTAATCTGACTCCTCAGGGGCATCATCGTCCTGTTGATCCACAAACGTTCCGGAGTAGGTGATCAATCTCCGGAAAAGGTCCGGACGAAACCAGCCCATCGTGAGGGCTGCCGCCCCACCCGAACTACACCCCATGACCGCCCTGCCCCATGGGTCGTCGGTAAAGGCAATATGAGGAAAGGCAGCCCGAATTGCCTCATGGCTCAGGACGGCAGGCAGCACCTCATGATAAATAAACAAGGCCAGGCGGTCAGACATGGTATCATATTCAAGCCCACGCTGGCTCCCCTTGCTGTCACTGCCACCGTTCTGGACGGAAATCACGATGAAAGGCGGCAGTGTACGCTGTGCACCTGACCGGGTAAGGTTATCGAGGGCGTTACAGACCAGACCTAACCTGCTGGGACCATCGTGCATCACCAGGACAGGTGCCTTGTCACCGTCCTGGTATGCGTCCGGCACATATACCCAGATTTTGCGTTCCTTCCGCACAGGCCTCCTCTCTGGCTCCAATGTGGCATCGTCACCCTTGAAGTATTGGCTTTGATCAAGGCGCATGGTGAATTCAAACCGTTGTCCTTTAGTCCGCCCTTGATCCGTCAAGTCCGGATCGATCACATATTCAGGCCCAATGACATAATCCCCATCCCCTTCATTGGAAACGGCAGGATGCATCGGTGCAGGGGAACAGCACCCTGAAAGCAATAAAGCCAGCACGAGCAGAAAACACGCGCCGGAACTCTGAGGTTTACAGGCAGTGAACATACGCATACAAATATGCTGAAGGAAAGCGACCGTCTTCAAGCTTGAAATGACTTCAACGGGCTTTGGCTTGAACGTCATCGGAATCTTTCCTCGATGTGCGCAGTATCACTCGGAAATAAGCATCGACCCGTGACTTCCTGGCATTATAGTGGCGGGATGCGCCCGGAAAAAATCGCATCTTGTGCGGATCATATCCGTAGCCTCGTCAAAGAAATCCAGGAAGACCTCCAGCATCAAAATGAGGGCGAACAGGTGGTGGAACTTGACACTTCCATCGGCCGCCTTTCCCGCATGGACGCCATGCAGCAACAGCAGATGGCCCTGGAATTGCGCCGACGCAAGGAAAACCAGCTCATGCGACTGGAGAACGCACTCAAGCGTGTGGCACAGGGATCCTATGGGAGGTGCGGCAAATGCAAGGAGGAGATTTCAGAAGATCGCCTTGAAATCCAACCGGATGCGGTACTTTGCGTGCGGTGCGCCAGTCAGTGAAACAGTCCATGAGTGCATCCTTCCGCGCATTAAGCCCACCTTGCAAACCACCCCTCACGATTTAAAAACCCGACCATGCTCGCCTCTTTGAAACGTTCCTGGATTCAACTTTTCCGTTGCCCTGTCTTCCTGCTTTTGATCAGCAGTCTTCCCATCCTGGTTGAAGCTGGGTGGCAGGCTGGTTTTGCTCGGCAGGATATTACCCCCAAACAATCCATGTGGCTGAGTGGCTATGCATCGCGCGATCGCGGTGCGGATGGAACCCGCACCCCGCTCTGGTGCAAGGCCATGGCCCTGGAGGATCAGAACGAAAAACAGGCACTCCTCTTGACGCTGGACCTGATTGGCATTTCGGCAGATGTTACCCTTCCAGTACGCAGGGAATTGTCCGAACGCACAGGACTGGCATTTGCAGATATTCTCATCAACTGCTCCCACACCCACACCGGCCCGGTCGTTGGAAGTAATCTCCGCACCATGTACCTCCTTGAGGAAACGGAGTCCAAGCACATCACGACCTATACTCAAACATTGAAGGAACAGATGGTCGCATTGGGTCTCAAAGCCCTGGCGAATCTTCACCCCGTGGAACTGAGGGCAGGAAAAGGACACGCCACCTTTGGCACCAACCGCAGGCAGAATCCGGAATCCCATGTTCCAGCCCGCAGGGCCTCAGGAAAACTCCAGGGACCGGTGGATTATGACGTCCCCATTCTTGAATTACGTCATCCATCGGGAAAACTGGAAGGCCTGGTGTTTGGTTATGCCTGCCACGCCACCGTTTTGAACGACTACCTCTGGTCGGGCGATTACCCCGGATATGCACAGGCCCATCTTGAAAAGCACCATCCGGGTATCCAAGCGATGTTCTGGGCGGGGTGCGGTGCAGATATCAACCCCCTGCCACGGCGCCAGCCTGAACTGGCAGAAGGTTACGGAAAGGCACTGGCAGAAGCCGTCCTCCTGGGCATTCAAGGGGTCTTGACCCCGGTGGATTCCCAACTCAAAACCTCTTACATGGAAATACCACTTCGCTTCGATACCCTCCCAACAGCAGCCGCGTTAAGGGAGGAATCCAGCTCGGACAATCGATATAAGGCCTCCCGCGCCAACAAATGGCTGGAGCATCTGGACGCAGGAAAAGCCATCCCAACCAGCTACCCCTATCCCATTGGATTATGGAAACTGGGACAGCAAGTCACCTGGTTGAGCCTGGGGGGAGAAGTTGTGGTCGATTACGCCATTCGCTTCAAGAAATCCCATGGCAGCCACCTTTGGGTCGCCGGCTATTCCCACGATGTGATGGCCTATATTCCCTCAAAGCGCGTTTGGACAGAGGGAGGCTACGAAGGGAAGAGTTCCATGATCTACTACGGTCAACCCACCCGCTGGTCATCCGAGGTAGAAACACAGGTTGCGGAAGCTGTTGAAAGTCTCCTCCTGCAAGATGATCCAGAGTGAGGTGAAGCCCATCACACCATGGAAAACCATCCAAGGTTCAGGGAGACATCACCTCGGACAGACTGTCCTTCAGGATTTCGAGCGCCGCATCCATCTCGCTTTCAGAGATACGCAGCGAAGGTGTCAGGGTCAGAATATTACCCATGGTGATCTTGAAGTTCAAACCGCGTGTAAGCGACGCATACATGACCGCTTCAGCTTCCCCAATGGCACGTTCTCCAGTGGTTTTGTCCCTGATGAGCTCCATGCCCATCAGGAGGCCCAGTCCTCGAACGTCCCCGATGATGGGAAATGCCTGCCCCATCGCGCGCATGCATTCCATGGCGCGGTGGCCCATACGAGTCGCGTTTTGGAGTAATCCCTCCGACTCGATGACTTCAATGGCAGCCAGTGCGGCCGCACAGGCCACAGGACTTTTTTCATGTGTGTAATGACCGAGAGCCTTTTCCGGCATCGCCTGGTTGAGTCCTTCACGTGCCAGGAGGGCTGCCATCGGAAAAATACCACCCCCCAGTCCTTTGCCAATGACCACCATATCCGGAATAATTCCGTAGTGTTCGAAAGTAAACATCTTCCCGGTTCGCCCCAGACAATGGGGGATTTCATCCAGAATCAATAAGGCTCCGTGCCGATCACATGCAGCCCGAATCCGCGGCCAGTAATCAGGAGGAGGAATTAAGGGAGTTGAACGCACGGTCTCGGCAACAACAGCTGCCACATCACCCTCTTTCTCCAACACGTATTCCACATAATCGGCACAAGAGAGATTACAGGCATGCCCACATTTGAAGGGACAATGCTTGTTGTCCGGTGGAGGCACATGCTCGCAACCGGGAAGCAGGGGGCCCATGCCATTGCGAAAAATGGATTCTCCCCCGATCGAGATCGCGTCCAATGAAGCCCCATGAAACGAGTCCCACATGGAGATGGTCTTGTGTCGGCCGGTGGCCGCCCGAGCCAACTTGAGCGCCATGCCCACTGCGCTCGTGCCACCGGGTGCAAGCAGGACACGATCCAGATCACCCGGTGCAAGCGAAACAAGTTTTTCAGCCAAACGTACGGAAACATCATTGGTATAACGGCGCGTACAAAAAGACAGGTCCTGCATCTGCCGTGTGACGGCCTCGATCACCTTGGGATGTCCAAATCCGACCTGATGCACATTATTCCCATGAAAATCAAGGATTCGCCGGCCCTGCTTATCGAAAAGGTAACTTCCCTCACAACCCGTCAAGGCATTCAGACAGGGAGTGGAAAGGGACTGGTGAAGAAAGACCTGCTCGTCTGCCTTGAGGAGCGAGCGGGTTTCATCGTCCAGCATTTTCTCAGCCCAGGCGTGTCGAGCTGGCGACAGGTTGATATCACCCTCGGATCGCAAATGGTCCAGGGAATCGGAAGAGGTGTCGTGACTCATGAAATTTTCAAAGGGATCATCATGGCTCGAGTTCAGACAGGACCCGTGCCAGGTGCTCAAGTTTGTCGGTATTGATCAGATCCAGTCCCATGCCATGCACCTGCCTCCAGAATGTCTCGGTCTCCGGGGTTGCCCAGAACCTGATTTTTCTACCTTGGGCATGACCACGCTGAATCCATCGTTGCAATTTTCCAGCTTCTTCCTCGGGGATTTCTCCCTGTCCATCCCATTTGAAATGCTGGCGCCAGTTTTCACTGATCCAGGGAATCACATCCCTGGGCAAGTGGTCACTTTCCATATCTGTAAGACGACCGTCCACAAAGGCAAACCGTTGTGTTTCCAGCGAGATAAGGTCCGTGGGACGATTGCCTGAAATAATAAGTGTCACCGCACGCTGTGTCACCGACTTGCCCTGAAACTCCGAGAGCATTTCGCGATACTTTGGAAGCACCTCGCGTAAAAGTGCATATGTAGGCTCGGCTGCAGATTTGAAGTCGATCATGAGGCAAAAGACGGGGCCACCTGGGTGCACCCGTCCTCCGTTTTGACGCACCCGCTCGAGAAGTGGCTTGAGGTAGAGGGTCTCCAAGTCACGTTCCGGCTTCACATCCTCCCGATCATGCGCCACCAGCAACTGTCCCTTGATCCGGTAAACATCTGCCTCAACATTACAGAATCCTGCAGCGAGAGCATCCAGCAGAGGACGAGGATGTTCATAATCATTATGAGCATGTGCACGCACCAATGGAAGCACCTGGGCACAGAGCGCAACCGGCAGAGCAAGCATAAGGCAGCTGAGGATAAGGAAAGCTCTCATCCGATGGCGTAAGGGGTATTCTCCCCGGCAATCACATACATCATTCATGGTTTCATATGGAACTGACCTTCATATCCTCAAGGGATCCGCGAATGGCTCCAATCAGGGCACGCACGTCAGACTCGAAGATACGACCAATGGATCCAATCCTGAACAAGTCGACCTGGCTGATCTTGCCTGGATAGATGATCATTCCACGATCACTGAGGTTTCGATAAAAGGCATCAAAAGTAAACCCCGGGTCCCTTGGGAAATGAAAACTGGTGATCAGGTAGCTTTGCACATCTGCACTCAGGTAAGACCTGAACCCCATGGAACGCATACCGTCCAGAAGCACGGCGTGATTGCGCTGGTAACGGCTGGCACGCCCCTCTACGCCACCTTCAAGGTCAAGTTCCTTGAGCGCCTGTTCAAAGGCAAGCAGAGCGTGCGTCGGGGGCGAATACCGGAATTGACCGTTTTTTTCGAAACCACGCAATTGGGCTGCCAGATCCATACTGAGACAGCGCGTACCCGCTTCGTTGGCCAAAAGAGCATCACGCTTGCCTAACACCAGGGAAAAACCCGGAACACCCTCGATGCACTTGTTGGCTGAGGTGATCAGAAAATCGATACCCGCATTTTCAAAATCGATGGGCATCGCTCCGAAACTGCTCATCGCGTCCACAATCAGTGAGCGCCCAGCATCCCGAACCACCCCGCCAATGGCATCAATGGGGTTCAGTATGCCCGTGGTGGTTTCACAGTGCACGACGGCAACATGCGTCACAGCCGCATCCTTGGCCAGGGCAGAGGCCACCACCTCGGGATCTGGAGGGGTATCCTCGCCTGTCCGATACACCTCGTAATCAATACGCAGACACTTGAGCATGGCAATCATGCGTTCTCCATAGGCCCCATTGGACACCACGAGCACTTTGCCATCATGCGGTACGGAGGTGGAAAAAACCGATTCCACCCCAAAAGTGCCACTTCCCTGCAAAAGCACACATTCATAGCCCTGCTCCCTGCTCACACCGGCAAGTTCAAGCACTTTTTCGCGGATGACCTCCACCTTGGCGTTGAACTCAAAATGCCATGACCCAGCATCACGCAGCATGGCCTGCTTGACGCTCAGACTGGTTGTCAAGGGCCCCGGAGTGAAGAGGACCTTGTCCCGTGATGTCGGTATATCAATGGTCATAGACATTGGTTTGTGATGAAGGATGCAATCAATCTTTGACAAAGGAGACACGCATTTGATCCATGAAATCTCGCTTGGAAAAGATTCACTACCACAAAGATTCTTGAGTGGCAACCACGTATACGCCAAGGGATTTCATTCCACCGGGGTATAGCAGGGATATCGGTAATCCACGCTTGATGATCCAGAAGAACATGGCAAAAAACTTCCATCACAGGAAAAAAGGCATCCGATGGACCAAACCACAACCGTTTGGAGAATGTTCCATGAAAAACAGCAACACCTTGGTGTAAATATTGTTACATTTTTTCAATGAAACCATTGACGTCTACTTCATTAAAGAAACCACTCTTTCCAAGACTCGGCATTTGACAAATCAGTCTCGAATCATACAGGCTTGCGCCCGGTGAAAAGCGCGCACGATCATCCCAAGCATTACTGCGGGGTATTTGGTGTTTTTGGACATTCAAATGCGGCGGAAATTTCGTATTACGGACTTTACGCACTCCAACATCGTGGACAGGAGAGTGCTGGCATTGTCACCTGTAATGGAAAAGATTTTTTCTCTCATCGCGACATGGGGCTTGTTCCCCAGGTTTTCAAGGGCAAAGCCCTGGAGGGGCTTAAGGGAGAAAACGCCATCGGACACACCCGCTATTCCACCACCGGTGCCTCCCACATCCATAATGTCCAGCCCCTCATCGTGGACTGCAACAGGGGAAAGATCGCAATCGCCCACAATGGAAACCTCACCAATGCCGCTGAACTGAGGGACGAACTGGAAGCTGGAGGCAATATCTTCCAAACGACCGTCGACAGCGAAATCATTCTACATCTCCTGGCCCGCCCTTCCAGATGCCCTGATGCCAATCCGCTCCTGGATGCCATTCGCCGGATTCAAGGGGCCTATTCCCTGGTGATGCTCACTGAAAAGGAAATGATTGGGGTGAGGGATCCGCATGGTTTCAGGCCCCTGAGCCTCGGCAAAGTCGAGGGTAAATGGGTTTTATCAAGCGAAACATGCGCCTTTGATCTCATCAAGGCTGAGTTTGTCAGGGACGTTAAACCAGGGGAAGTGGTCATCATTGATCAAAATGGTCTACGTTCCATTGACGCCTTTCCGGAGCAGAAGAAAAGTTCATTCTGTATTTTTGAATACGTTTATTTTGCCCGCCCGGACAGCAGGCTTGGTGGTACTGAGGTTTACCAAGCGCGTATCGAGATGGGAAGGCAATTGGCACGGGAACACAAGATTGAAGCCGACATGGTCGTGCCCGTTCCCGATAGTGGTAATTACGCTGCACTCGGGTATTCGCTGGAATCCGGTATTCCCTATCAAATGGCCTTCGTACGCAACCATTATGTGGGTCGAAGCTTCCTGCAGCCTTCACAAGTCACCCGCAACCTGAATGTCAGGGTCAAGCTCAACCTTGTTTCAGGTCTTGTGGAAGGAAAAAAAGTGATCACCATTGACGACTCCATCGTTCGAGGCACGACAAGTCAAAGCCGTATCAAAACCCTCAAGGAAGCCGGGGCGAAAGAAGTGCATGTGTTGATCAGTTGCCCTCCTCATCAGCACCCCTGTGTGTATGGGATTGATTTTCCCAATCGAGATAAGCTTCTGGCGGCAAGATCCTCCATGGAGGAGATACGGCGCTATTTGGATGCGGACAGCATCGGGTATCTCAGCGAACATGGCATGGTTCAATCGACCGGAAAACCACATGATGACTTCTGCATGGCATGCTACAATGGAAAATACCCCGTGCCTTACCATTCCAGTGTTGACAAGGAAATCATCGAGCGGCGTCAATTTGAGGCGCAAAGCTTCGGGGATTTGCTCGAAAAGGAAAAATCCCAATCAAAACTCATCTGATACGGGACCCGATAAAAAAGGAAAAGTGAGTTTTTCCTTGCTTCGACGATCCAAATCAGATCATCAAGGGGGGGTGTAGAAGATCATTATGGTGATTACAGGCCCAGATTTGACCAAACAACCGCCCCGTAGCCCTCGGGTACGCGTGGGAGGGTTCGTGATACTTGCCCGTTTGTTGGACAAAGGTCGCGCGACTATAGCGGCAAAAAATGGAGCATACGTCTTTAACTGCCCGATGGATCGACGCTTCTTTGAATTTGTCGGCATCAACGCCAATACCCTGATGAACCAACTGGCCTGCGGGAAGTCGGACGGCCAGGTTTTGGCCTGGATTCAAAAATCGGCGCCTGTCAAACGGAATACACAGGAAATCGAGGGCTGGTCGATACAGGAGGGCCTTCGTGCCCCTCTGGACGTCGAATCCAGGGCATTCTTCAATGAAACACACGCAGCAGCAGCAGCCCACCGGGTGGACATCATGACGTGGTTTGATCTGCTGGACTTGGACGATTACGTCAGCTTCGGCGGGAATGCCTGAGCTGTGAATCCGCTACATTCCCTCCCAGGCACATGCGTGCTCATTGAGTGGAAACAACAGCATTCTTGCGCACTCCCATTCCCCGTGGCTTGCGGGGCTTGATGCGGGGAGCGTCGCCCCAGAGGTTTTCCAGGTCATACAGCTGCCGCATCTCTTCACTCATGATATGAATAATCACGTCGTAAAAATCAATCACCAGCCAATCCCCTGATCCCTTGCCATCGAGGTGACGTGGGCGCATGTCATGGTCCTGGCGGATCTGGTCTGTAATTTCCTCG
>JAAZXX010000529.1:310-3261 GCA_014239995.1 Verrucomicrobiia bacterium | reverse complement strand
CGACGGGCAGTTCAATTCCATCGGTGGGATGTAGATCGAAATACGTTTGGGGAACTTCCCAAGTCAGATGCGGCTTTGTCAGTCCGTAGGCCAGAAAAAAAGGCTTTTCTTGAGGCTTCTCTAACTCAGCAATAATCCAGTTGGCGTTTTTGCCGTCAAACATCTCATCGTCACTGCATGCAAGTGGGCCCCAGGGAACCCACGCAGAGTTCGGTAAACTGCTGTCGCGTTTGGTGCGGTACCTTTTTAAGCGCGAAGGTCTGAAATAGTCATCCCAGGACGCTTCATCATAGGCAGCCGTTCCATGGAAAATCTTTCCAGCACCTCGAGCCGAGTACCCTGATGCACGAAAATGCTGCATCAGCGTGACGGCATTCGGGAGTTTATCCCGAAGCTTCTCTCCATTGCCATAGACGCCAGATTTGGAAGGGGCAATGCCCGTCAATAGACTGATTCTCGATGGATTGCAAAGTGGCGCTGAGCAATAGGCTCGAGTGAAGGAAATTCCTCGCTTTGCCAATCGGTCGATATTCGGTGTTTTGACATTCGGATGTCCTTTCAGATGTCCAACCCAGTCATTTAAATCATCGACTGCGATGAAAAGCACATTGGGCCTTCGGCCATCGTCAACACCTTCCACGCGCGGTGTGACGAAACACCCCATCGCTGATATCAGTACGATGAGCAGTAGCCTGATCAGAAGTCGTGGTCGATTCATTTCATGTTCTCGTCTTGCCGCCGTGTTTGCGGAGGAGGTCGGCAACAGAATCATTTCTTGCTAGACGTAGAGTTCCGAAAGATCGCCGGAGCTGTCGGAGAATCCGGTGTCTGAGACGCCCATTCGGTTCAACAGGGTGAAGAGCAGATTGGACATCGGTTGGTCCTCGTTCCCCTTGTTGTAGGTGAGAAACTGTCCATGCTTCATTCCCAGATTGGCTCCCCCGGCGAGCACGAGGGGATAGTTCCGATTGTTGTGCGTGCGGCTGTTGGAGGTTCCGAGCAGGATCATTGAATTATCCAGCATGGTTCCATCTCCTTCAGGAGTGTCGTCCAGTCGATGGAGGAAATGAGCCAGGTTTTCAATCAGGCATTGATTCCATTTGCCTTGTCGCGGAAACCCTCCGGGCTTGCCCGCCTTGTGAGCCAGGTCGTGCTGGCTGGAGAGACCCAGCGCCCTGGGAAACTGGTTGGACACCTTGCCATTCATGGCGCTGAGCATGTAGGTGGCCACGCGGGTGGAGTCCGTTTGAAAGGCCAGATACATCAGGTCATACATGACTCGAATGTATTCCAGAGGGGCGTCCGTGCTGGCCGAGAGCTCCAGTTCTTCCTCGTTCACATTGGCCTTGGGGATCTCCAACCAGGCCTCGCTCCTGCGGACCCGTTTTTCAACGTCGCGGACCGAGCTAAGATATTCGTCGTATTTCAGTTGATCCTGTTTTCCCAATTTGCCGCGCAGTGATTTGGATTGCCCCATGACCAAGTCCAGCATGCTGGCTTCGGTTGCCAGTCGGCGACGCGTTTGCTCCTTGCTGCCCTGTTCGTCCCCGAAGAGGCGCTCAAAGATCTGCCGCGGTTTGTCGAGAGCGGGGATGGGTTGACCGGATTGGGTGAAGGAAAGCGTCTTGGAGCGGGTGGGCATTCCAATGCCGCCGTCGCTGGAAAGAACCAGAGAGGAAAAGCGGGTTTTGGAGCCAAACTTTTCCGCCGCGACCTGATCAAACGAGACCGAGTTTCTGTAATTGGCTCCTTTGAAACTGGCGCCCGTCAGAAAGATATCTCCGGTGTCATGCCCGCCGATATGAAGTCCGCTGGGATGAGAGAGACCGCCAATGACGCTGACGGATCGACGCAATGGCTCCAGGGACTTCATGACCTGGGTATATCGAAAGCTGTCTCCCTCCCGCACGGGAAACCAGCCCCAGTCCCGGTCCGCATGATTGTCCGCCGGCACGCTGGCTCCGTAGGGGAAATACACCGAGCACAGGCGTTTGAGCATGTCTTCCTGCCGGGACTCTTTGGCTCCCAACTGCATGCATTCCAGAAAGGGAAGAGCCAGAGCCACGCCGCTTCCCTTCAAAAAGGACCTTCGATCTAGATGCCATGATTTGCGCGTCATAATAAGTTTGGTTTCGTCAGCGGGTAAGGAACAGTTCGGATGCAACGATAGATTGGATCAGTTTGTCCAGCCGATATCCCTGTTCTTGGAATCGGGCGGTCAAGTCATCGACGATTTTTTCGTCGGTAAATTCAAGGTAACGCCCCAATGCATAGGTTGTCAACTTCACGACGAGCGCCCGCGCGAAGGCATCCTTTTTCTCCCGCAAGAGGTAATCCTTCAATTCATCGGCTCCCTGGATGGCCGTTCCATCCGGCATGACTTCGCCCGCGTCCAAAGGGGCTTTGCCGACCTTGTTACGTGTTTGGCCCTTCTGGTTTGCGGTCAATCGGAGCGCCTCCGTCCGATACAGGCCGGCCGCGTCGTAGTGTTCCAGGGGAATGCCCCAGGGATCGATCTTGCGATGGCAACTGACACAGGCGGCCTTCTCTCTATGGACCGCCAATTGCCCCTTCAGGGTGAGCTTGTCGAAGCCCGGCGTTTCGGAATCCAAGGCCGGCACGTTGGCGGGCGGCGGAGACGGCGGTTCGTCCAGCAGACGTTTCAGGATCCATACCGCGCGGTTGATGGGGTGGGAATCCTCACCCGTTGAATTGCCAATCAGCATGCTGCCCTGAGTGATGAGCCCCCCCCGTTTGTAGGCCGCTTTCAGCACCACCCGCCTCATTTCCGTTCCGGTGACCCCCTCGATGCCGTAGTGCTTTGCCAAACGCTCGTTGAGCATCGTGAAATCGGAATCCAGGAAGTTTAGCGCCGAGAGTTTGTTGCGCAGGATTTCGGAAAAGAAATGCAGCGTTTCCTGGTGCATGGCGCTTTTTACACGGTCCTTGAA
>JAAZXX010000529.1:0-300 GCA_014239995.1 Verrucomicrobiia bacterium | reverse complement strand
GGGGTTGACCGCGACCCGGTCCAGTGAAGAGAGGTCCAGCCACTGATCCGTGAATTGGTCGACGAAACGTTGCGCCTTCGGGTCAGCAAGCATCCGTCGAACCTGGGCTGAAAGAGTCTTGCCTTTTCTCAGGGAGTCACTGTCCGCCAGTTGACTCAGTTTCTCGTCGGGCATTGTGCTCCAAAAGAAATAGGAGAGGCGCGCGGCCACTTCGTGATCGGTCAGGCGTCGGGCCGCCTTGCCCGCTCGTTTGGGCTCAACCAGATACAGAAACTGAGGGGAGATCAGCGTCATGGCCAG
>JAAZXX010000528.1 GCA_014239995.1 Verrucomicrobiia bacterium | reverse complement strand
TTGGCGGATGACTTATACCAAGTTCTGATTGATGGTGTGCCAACAGAATTAATATTTGGTTTTTCAAATGGGGGTGATTTTTTGAAAGCACTCAGGTCTATATTTGCAGTCACTAAATTTGCTGTAAAAGCTGGGCTGAATATTAATATCAATGAGCAGAATAGGGCCATTGGTGATACGCAAAACACCAACGATGATACGAATGCCCGGATTGAACTGGGTGGGATTATACCTGCAGAGTGGGCCCAAGACCGGAGGGAGGCGGTGCTCGATCTTGAGTCGGAATTCAACGACCTGAGAGGGAACTTCAATGTTATTAACGAAAGACTTCAGCAACTCCAAGATGCGAGGCAAAACAATGCAGCCTTGGTTTCAAAAGGAAACCGTATCCAGAAGGAGCGTGAAATCTTTCGTCAAAGGGCCTCTGCGGTTGTACAGGGTTTCCGTACAAGGGATGCTGCCTTCCGTATTTTCCGTAATGAAAAACTGGAGCGCTACAAGACCCTTTTTGATCTGTCAGCACGATACACCTATCTGGCTGCCAAGGCTTATGACTACGAGACTGGCCTGCTTCATACCGACCAGGGCAAGTCGTTCCTAAGCCGGATTGTGCAGTCCCGCTCTCTCGGCGTGATCAAGGATGGCGCGCCGCAGTATGCAGGCAGCAACACTGGTGACCCTGGTCTTTCCAGTGTCATGGCGGAAATGAACTCCGACTGGAGCGTTCTCGAGGGGCGCCTCGGTTTCAACAACCCGGACACCTACGGGACAACGGTCTCGATGCGCGCAGAGAAATTCAGGATATTGCCGGGTGCGGATGGTTCCGATAGCTGGCGCGACACGCTGGAGTTGGCGAAGAAAAGGAATCTGCTTTCGGATCCTGATGTACGCCGGCACTGCATGCAGATTGACGGTGGTGATGGCCTTCCGGTGCCCGGTATTGTGCTTGAGTTCAGCACCGTCATAGCCGATGGGCTCAACCTGTTCGGTAAACCCCTGGCGCCTGCAGACAGCTATTTCACTACTAGCTCGTTTGCCAACAAGATTCATTCTGTTGGTATCGCCTTTGACGGATACAAGGGAATGACAGATCCTAACTCCAACTCTTCGGGAGTGGGGGGAGCGGGAGGAGACTCGCCCAGTTCACCTGGCGGTGGGTTCCTCGATCCCCAGGGATTATCTGCCACTCCGTATGTTTACCTGATCCCGGTCGGGGTTGATTCGATGCGCAGCCCCCCACTGGGCGATGTCAGCGTGGTTCGGACATGGGCCGTGCAGGATGTGGCGGTGCCGCTGCCGTTTAACATCGGAGCATCGGAGTTTAGCACCAAGAAGCTGTGGCAGTCGGCAGACTCACTGAGTGAGGAACTCTTCAGTGTAAGGAAGCACCAGGCATTCCGCGCTGTCTCCACAGCTGATATATTCGTTGGGGACACAGATTTCAACCTTGCGAATTTCACCAACAACCGGCTCATTGGCCGGTCGGTATGGAACAGCAAGTGGAAGCTGGTTATCCCCGGTAAGGGGCTTCTCAATGATCCGAACGAGGGTCTGGATCGATTTATCCAGACCGTGAAGGACATCAAGATTCATCTGCAGACATACTCGTACTCAGGCAATTGATCATCACAAAACAGGAGATTTAGATATGAACAAAATCAAGACAATCGTAATGGCCGGCATCCTGATTCTGCCGGGTTTGGTGGAGGCATTTCCTCCGGCGCCGCATCACACCTTCTTCGGGATGGTGCGCGATGAGTTGGGTCGCCCCCTTGAGGGGGAGAAGGTGGAGGTATTGTTTGAAACCTCCACCGGCCGACTGGTTCGGACCGGCGTCGGCCTGGGTTTGCCCGGGATCAACTACCGTATGAGGGTGCCGATGGATGCGGGGACCACGGCTGATCTCTACAACCCGGTGGCGATGCGATACGCGATGCCGTACAAGATCCGGGTACGCATCGGTGCGCGGGTCTATCTGCCGATCGAGATGGTGGGGGACCTGGGCAAGATGGGTCAACCGGGAGAGGAGACGCTGCTCAACCTGACGCTGGGCGAGGACTCGGATGGAGACGGGCTGCCGGACGCGTGGGAGCGTGCGTTGTTGGCGCAGGGCCAGGGCTTGGGAGACATCAACCCGAACGACGACACCGATGGGGACGGGATGAGCAACCTGAACGAGTATATATCGGGCAACTATGCGTTCGACAAGGAGGACGGGCTTCGGCTGGACATCGTGGAGAGGGTGGAAGCGGGCACGGTCCTGGAGTTCATGGGGATCCAGGGACGCACCTACACGATCAAGGGGTCGGCTGACCTGAAGGAATGGAGGGATCTGACCTTTGAGATGGAGGGGCAGGAGGGCAGACTGGAGAATGTTCGGGCGGAGAAGGTTCAGAATTACCGGGTGACAATACCGGGCGATGAATCCGGTGCCACAACCAAGTTCTTCAAGTTGATGGTTCAATAAAGGTAAGGATTGAAAGACTCGATCACCAGATTCTTGCAAATGATGACCCTGGGAGGTGTTTTTCTGGGGTTGGCAGGGTGTGCTGAAGCGCCGAAAGAGAAGTTGCCGCTTGCTACTTTGGACGAACTTCAAAAAGAGGAGGATGGTCTGCAGGTCAAGTCAACCGGGGAACTCTTCAAGGGTTATCTGGTCGAGTACTATCCTGCCACCAAAACCAATCAACTGGAGCAGGTTGAAGATGGAGCCAGCCAGTTGAAGTCTCGCTCGCTAATTCGCGATGGCAAACTCAACGGCCTGTCTGAGGGCTGGTATTCAGATGGGCAACAGCAGGTGTCGGAGATATTTGTGGACGGCAAGTCGCATGGGGTTCGGGTGAAGTGGCATCCCAACGGCCAGAAACAGGCGGAGGATTCGATCGAGTACGGTGATCTCAACGGTCCCTGTCGCAAGTGGCATGATAACGGCCAATTGGCCGAGGAGATGGCGATGGTTGACGGGCAGGCGGATGGACAGGCCCGGTCGTGGCATCCGGATGGCAGCCAGAAGGCGGAAGTCACCCTGGAAATGGGCAAGGTCGTCGAGCAGCAGTTTTGGGAGGAAGCCGAAAAACCTGCCAAGATTTCGACATTGGCCAACAAATCGGAATGAAGTAAATGAATAATTTTTTATCTAAACATCCTATGCGTTCCACTCTCTGGGGTCGTTGGATTACGGCACTGATGCTGGGGATCCTTTGTCAAGAGGTTGCGGCGGCTAATGATGGGATCGTCACCGGCACTTCTGCCGGGGGGCAGGTTAC
>JAAZXX010000527.1 GCA_014239995.1 Verrucomicrobiia bacterium | reverse complement strand
GTCGCCCGTTACACGTCGGACACCACTAAGTTTAATAAACGCTTTTTCGATACCGAGATTGGCCGATTCCAGAAGCTCAACCCCGATGGCAATCCGGAGCAGCTCTTCATGCAAACCCGTGAAGGCGCGTTCGCCGTCTTTCGTATTTCCGAGGTAAAAGGCGATCACTGCTTCATTTCCATCGATGTTGGCGGTGCCCGCAAGGAAAAGCGCGTCAACTATTTCAATATACATGAAATCGAGATCCAGCGGCGGTAGAGTCTGTGTTTTCCATCTTCTTCTTCGCGCACAATGATTTCCATTAGACACCATTATGGTCTCGTTAAAGGAAAGAATCAGGTGGAAGTTGCATCGGTTTCATCCCCGCTTGTCCACAGGGCGGGTCGTCGTTCTTTTATCTTCAGCGACGAATAAATATTTAAAAATATTCGCGGGTGGGCCATGGTTCTGCCTATGAACAAACTACTAGCATTATCATTTGCCCTGTTGTCGCTTAGTTTATATGGGCAAGCCCCTTCCGAGGAGGAGGTGTTGGACGCCAACCGGCGCTGGTTGGAAAGCCCGGGGTTCAAGGGTTTGGTGGTTGCCGTTGTCTGTGTAATAATTTATATCCGATCCAAACGCATCAAATAATCAGCTCCCACTAAGAAAACTCTCCTCAATCAGGCGGGGTGTCGGTAGGGTTGGGGCCCATGAGAAACATCGGCATTAAGTCTCTGCCAATCGGTGTGCTGGCAACAGTGCTTTTGTTCACTCCGCTGATCATGGCGGATAACTGGCCGGCTTGGCGCGGGCCCAACCATACAGGTGAGTCCACCAGTGGAAAATATCCTGCGGATTTGGTCGATCCGGCAAACCTTGCTTGGAAACTCCCATTGACCGACAAGGGGTGCTCCACTCCCATCGTCTGGGATAACCAGATTTTTATCACCGGCCCCAAGGACGGGCAGGACACCGTCACCGCTATTAGCTGGGAAGGGAAAGTTCTTTGGGAAGAATCCATCAGCAAGGAACGGCGTGGCAAACACCGCAATGGGTCCGGCAGCAATCCTTCTTGTATCACCGACGGTGAAGTGGTCTTTGCCTATTTCAAAAGTGGCAATCTCGCTGCGCTTTCGTTAGATGGCAAACTGCTCTGGAAAGAAAACCTCGTGAGTTACGGACGGGACTCGCTCTTTTGGGATTTTGGCACCTCACCGGTGCTCACCAAGAAACACGTCGTCATGGCACTGATGCGTAACGGCAATTCATGGCTTGTGGCTTTTGAGAAAGGTACTGGTAAAGTCGCCTGGAAGATGGAACGGAATTTCAAGACACCCCGTGAGGGCGACCACAGCTATGCCACGCCGATTGTCACGACACAAAATGGTCGCGAAGCCATCCTCGTGTGGGGTGCCGAACGCTTTACCGCACACGATGCAGCCAATGGAAACATCCTTTGGTCGTGTGCTGGGTTTAATCCCGCCTCAAAGAACAACTGGGTTGTGGTTTCCTCCTTTGTGGTTATTGATGACAAGGCGGTGATTCCTTACGGACGAGGGGCGCGCTTGGCGGGCGTCGAGCTTAACGGTAAAGGTGATGTTACCCTAACGCATCGCAAGTGGACCCTTGAAGGCAAAGGCGCTTTCGTTCCCTCGCCTGCTGCACATGGTGGCAAGGTGTATCTGGTTCGTGATCGCGGCGAGGTGTTGTGTGTGAATCCAAAGGATGGGACTATTGTTTGGCAAAACGCTTTCCCGAAGAATCGGGCTAGCTACTATTCCTCGCCCACCATTGCTGATGGTAAAATATATTCTGCTCGCGAGGACGGGATACTCTTCGTTGCCAGCATCAAGAATGGTTTTAAGCTGCTCACTGAAAACGACATGGGCGAACGTATCATCGCTAGCCCTGTGCCGGTGAATAGCTCACTCTTGATCCGTGGAGAGAAACATCTCTTTTGCTTCCGACAAAAAAGTCAGTAACTAATTAGGAAAAGAAATGCATCATGAAAAATATTGAAATGAAGAATTTGCTAATCGGAATACTGACAACGGTACTGTTTTTCGCGTGTACGGAATCGAATGTACCCAACAACGAGCCCGGAGGGGAAATTACCTTTGAGATAAACGAGCAGGAAGTGGAGGCGGCGTGTGGTCAATGTAAGTTCGACCTGGAGGGGAGTGGCTGTGACTTGGCGGCCCGGATCGATGGTGCCGCTTTTTTTGTCGATGGCACCAAGATTGATGATCATGGGGATGCCCATGCTGAAGATGGGTTTTGCAAAGCTATTCGCCATGCCAAGGTTTCCGGGCAGGTTGAAAATGGCCGGTTTGTCGTGAAATCTTTCGAGTTACTGCCGATTGAAAAGTAGATGCTCCCTGCTTTTTTTTGAAAGTGCAGGATTTACATTGGGTTTCTAAAGTGCTACGGTCGCCGCTTGGACCCCGATATCATCTTATCTTTAGTTCGCAAAATTGCGAAAAACCCCAAGGGAACGCTTACTAAAGCTGACTTTGAGAAAGTGTTTGATGCCACTTTTTCTGGGAAAAACATCACCAATATCAAGCCTTTGCTCAAGCTGCCCTCGGTCAGCAACCTCTCGTTGATGGATAACGAGATTTCGGATTTGAAGCCCCTAGCCTCCTTGAAAAATCTGGTGGCGCTGCAACTGCAGGGCAACCAGATCAGCACCCTCAAGCCGGTGGCCGATTTGCTTTTGCTTGAGCAGCTCAACCTCAGCCGCAACCAAATCAGCAATATCGCCCCCTTGAAAAAGCTGGTGAACCTCGAACGGCTGAACCTGATCAACAACAAGCTCACCACCATTTCGGTGCTGTCCAATTTCCCCAAACTCACCTGGCTTGGCCTGAACTACAACGACGTCACCAAGCTGAAGCCCCTGTACGGCTTGAAAAAACTGGAAGTCCTGATGATTAAAGGCAACACCCACCTTCGCAATGCGGAGATAATGGATCTCGAAGAACAGCTGCCCAACTGCACCATCGAGTACTAGGCAGGCGTTTCATCACAGCCCCTTCAACAACTTCCGATGACCGGCGGTGAAGGGCATTTTCCGCAGTTCATTCAACGTGCACCACTTGCCTTGGGTGCGATTGCTCCGGATTGAGTATGCGTTTAATTTGATTCGATAGCGCGTGATCGTATGGCGGGCGGTTGCGATTGGCTGGGCGTTTTTTGGAATGGAAAAACTTTTGCCGTTTTCGCTGTTCGGAAATTCCCAGAAACCCGCATTCACCGCGCCCTCGGGCCGTTGCTGTACAAGGTAGCAAGGGC
>JAAZXX010000526.1 GCA_014239995.1 Verrucomicrobiia bacterium | reverse complement strand
CACCGATGGGCTGTAGAGGTAATCCTCCAATGAAGTAAATGGTAGGGAATTCGTAGAAGGGGTCGACCCCGGGGACGACATCGAACTCGTGCTCGTGGATTTCATCAACCGCAAACGCCGCGAGGGCATGGACCTGAACGAAGCAGTCAACACGGCAGGAGTGGCAAGGTTTCGGGCAATCATGCTGACTTCGATCACCACATTCGCCGGCCTCATCCCCATCATGTGGGAAAAAAGCACCCAGGCACAGTTCCTCATTCCCATGGCAATTTCACTGGGCTGGGGTATCCTGTTCGCAACCTTCATCACCCTGCTGCTGGTACCCATCAACTACCTGCTCGTTGAAGACGCCCGCAGCGGACTCAGAAGGTATGTCACCTGGCAATTTGGCCTCAAGCCGACCACAAAACTCCCACGCGATCCGTAAACCACGTGAACCCCTGAAAAACGGAAACCATGCCCCTCATCCGAATACAGATCAATGTTGATATCGAACCAATCCGGCTGTCACAACTGGCTTCGGACATGACCCGCAAGGCAAGCGTATGGCTCGACAAACCGAAAGCATATGTGCAGATCATTATCGAGAGCAGCGTCCATGTTTTCTTTGCCGGCACAGCGGAGCCTTCAGCCTTTGTGGAAGTGAGCAGCCTGGGTTTTTCTGCTCAAACGCCCGACGAAATCAGCCTGGCACTCTGCACATGGCTCAGCACGGAACTCTCCATTCCCCAGGACCGTGTCTTCATCCATTTCTTTGACCTGCCAAGGGAGCACTGGGGGTGGAATGGCAAGACTTTCGGCTAGTCCTCGACCATCAGGCAAAAGCTGCGAGGGCCCATGGGGGGCGGCACAGCTTGTGCCAGGGTGCCTTGAAAACACCTGAACAAGGTTGGAAACGCCCATTACCATGGGGAATGGCAGGTCCGTCTGGTGCTTGCAATGCGCGGTGCAATGTGGGTCTTGAACCGTACCAACGGGGTGATGGTTGAAGCGTTGAAGTCACTTTGAATGGCTTTCCTGAAGGCGGTAACAGATTCTTTCAATCGAAGCAAACGGGTGACTCACTGCCAGATATCAAGCCATTGCATCCATCATGCTGGCAAAGCGTGGGGATTGTGGTGATCCCATCCTTGAACGCTCCAAGTGGAGTTTTCTGGTAGCGGAATGTCGTAATTCCGAGGGTAATGACATCTTTACGAAGGGTTTTCGCCTTTTTTGACTAGGGCAATAGCCACAACAACAGGCATCATGACGCGATCCTGCATGAACTTTCCCTGTTGCCTGAACAAAAACTTTTCAAGGTTCTTGTTTGTCCCTGAAACCGATCAAGATAAGCAGAAAAGGTGCAGGGGAACCGCTGAAAAGGCAGATATCCATGGCAATGCCACCGTGCATGTGCTTTGAGGCTTCTCCGGGAGCATCTTGGATCTGTTGAGCATTCTACCCGGGCGCCAAGGTCCTCTGGGCAAAACGGCATGCATCTGCAATGGACCACATCACCTTGCAGTGATTCCAAGACTGCTGCTCCCTTGAATCCCGCTTGAGTCAGCAGACTTATGCAATCTGTTTGTTGCAAGCATGGAAGCAGGGAATGGATTCCTTCACTGCAAACAGGGTCAGGCTAGCGCCTGAAGCCACAAGGGGTCATCCGGCATTCGGTTCAAGGGCCCCGATCACCTTCTGAATCAAAGGGCCCCGTCAATCCAGTCAGACTCTCACCCGCTGGCAGGTTCGCCGTTGCGGACTCGTTTACCTTGCCAATGTTATAGGTTTCACCCACAGAGGCCGAAGGAAACTTGCTTTTGTTGAAATAGGGAGCCAGTTGTTCCTCGTTGGGCACAGCCGAACTGGACTGACCGTTCTCAAGGGCCCAGGATTGCTTGGCGTTGTCAATCAGGCGAAGGTTATTCTGGATCAGGCTCAGTTGCGTGCGCTCCCTGGCACGCAGGAGGTTGGGAACCGCAATGGCGGCCAATAACCCGATGATCGCCACCACGATCATGATTTCCACCAAGGTGAATGCAGCCCGTGTTCTGAATTGTTTCAATTGCATAATAAGAGTCAGGTTATGGTTTGTGTCTTCAAATTCAACCCCAATCTCGGCCTGATGAGATGGATTGCTGGAGACATTACATCAATCACAAACCCACAAAGAGGGGTAAAGTTGCGCGGGGTTCGCATCATCCAAAGCCTCGGGACAAGGGATCTACATTCCCTTACGCGAAAGCTCTGATTGCAAAGTCATCTGAAATTCCATGAGGTCCGTCTGGGAGGGCTTGTAACCTTCCTGCTCAGGTGATAGCCCCAACTGTCCAAACTGGTCCAGATACCAACCAGCGGACTGGTTATCACTGAAAGTCACCTTGCCACTGACCATCATGCCCGGGCGGGCCAATTGGTCGAGCGTGATACTTACCTTCCCTCCAGCAGGCGGGACTTCCTGTGCGTCGTCAACCAGTTCTCCGGAAGGCTCCTGCTGGGGCGCGCTATCGGAGGCCTCAGGGTTTTCAGGCTCGGGATCAGGGGTCTCCTCCTGGACTTCCGGCTCTGGATCCTTGGGGATGACCCCCAGGTCGTCGACCAGAAACCTGACCTCCATGTAGGTAAGGTTTGCGTTGAAATCTTCGGTCAGCTTTTTCTGGATGTCAGCAACCTTGAGTCCCTCGTCAATCCATTGCCGCACCGCTTGTTTTTGTGAGTCGTCCAGTGTCATGTTTGAGGTGATCGTAAATGGCATTTCCTGAGCGTTCAACGAATTATTCTGGGCAATCACGGGCACTCTCAACATGCATCCTCTCCACCTTGGGGCTGCCTCTCCAGGGCAAAACAAGTTCAAAGGGACTTGATGAAGGCCACGAGCGAATCGACTTGGCTTGGGTTCAATACACCGGCATAGCTTGGCATGCCTACATCCGACTGGGCATGCCCTTGCACAACCCTGAGGGCTGGATCCAGGATGGATTCACGGATGTATGCCTCGTCCGCGATCTGTTCGGCTCCCTTGACGAAGGTGCGTTTCCGGCCTATCAGGGCCGCAAAACTGGGGCCAACCCTGACAAGCCATGCAGCCCATGCTTTGGTACAATGCCCTGCCACGCAGGACGGACACTTCGCGCGTATCCTGGCGCAAGGCGAGGATAGGCTCTGGAACAACGCTGTCATCCTGAGAAGGAGGCTCAAAACCCAATGACTGCCAGTCCGCGCTGGGCAAGTGATGAAATGTAAGATAAGCAGAGCCCTCCAAGGGCGTGTTTTGCTGAGATTTGATGCGATAGACAAC
>JAAZXX010000525.1 GCA_014239995.1 Verrucomicrobiia bacterium | reverse complement strand
AGCAAGAAGGAGATTCCGGTGGGTAGTAACGTGTGGAAGTCATCCACAGGCATGGTGGATCCGTCGATCCCGAAGACGGCATCACTTAACAGGAAACACTGGGGCGGGCTTCCCTGTCGATGAAATGTTGCCAGGGCGTTTTCCGCGTCTCGATGCCGGAAGGTGCAACTTGGACGGCCTGAAAGCCTTACTGTATCGCGCAGGCTTGGGTGGGCGTGTGCGTCCAACATGATAAGGGATGCAGTCTGTTTCAGGTAGTCCGCCAGCACCAGATTGGCCAGGTAACCTGCCCCGGTCAGTCGTGCCGACTCTACCCCTATAAAATGAGCCAGTGCCTTTTCCAGGGATTCATAGACGGCATGGTTGCCGGTGGTGGTTCTAGAAGCACTGCTGGAAAGGGATGCCTCCCTGTCGATTGAAGTCTTGGCTGCATCCATGACCCTGGGGTGGTGGCTGAGTCTGAGGTAGTCACAGCCACCAAAATAGAGCAGGGGATGATTTTCATGATCGACTTGGCGATCGTCCACATGGTGCAGGGGCAGGTTCATTGTTTCTGGTTTGGATGGACTAGCGTGTCCACTGCTGGCCCTTCTCACGGCTTCCGCCTGGCCCGGCTCAAGCCGGACTGGCTGCCTGTTGACGCTGTTCGTTCCATGGCTTAGCGTGTCGTCATGTTTCAATTAGCGGCGCCTTTTCTACCGGCAGGGGACCAACCTGAGGCCATCCGCCGATTGACGGGTGGTCTCCAGGAAGGGTGTCCACATCAGGTGCTTCTGGGGGTGACGGGATCCGGTAAGACCTACACCATCGCCAACGTGATCGCTGAAGTCAAGCGGCCGACTCTGATCATTTCCCACAACAAAACGCTTGCGGCCCAATTGTATGCCGAATTCAAGAGTTTCTTTCCCAAGAATGCGGTCGAGTATTTTGTCAGTTACTTCGATTATTACCAGCCTGAGGCTTACCTTCCGCAGACCGACACGTTCATCGAAAAAGATTCCAGTATCAATGATGAAATTGAGCGCCTGCGTCTCTCAACCACCAGTTCACTGGTCGCCCGTCGGGATGTTATCGTGGTTGCGAGTGTCTCGTGCATTTATGGCTTGGGAAGCAAGGAGGATTACGAGGCGATGATGCTTCCCATCAGGATAGGCGAGGCGCTCAGCAGGGATCAGTTCTTGCACCGGCTTGTCGAGTTGCAGTACGAACGTAATGACATTACTTTGACGCCAGGTAAGTTCCGCGTGCGTGGAGATACGGTCGAGGTGGCACCTGCTTACCTGGAGGAGGGAATCCGACTGGAATTCTTTGGCGACGAACTTGATCGCCTCCAGCGTTTTGATCTCCTGACTGGCAAGGGCCTGGACACGCCCGAATTCCTGACCATCTATCCCAGTAAGCAATTCGTCACCCCGCGGGATAAACTCAAGCGGGCCATCCTATCCATCCGTGAGGAATTGACGGAGCGAATCGCCACTTTCGAGAAGGATGGAAAACTGCTGGAGGCACAGCGCATCAAGATGCGTACCGAGTATGATCTTGAGATGATGGAGGAGATGGGGTTCTGCTCTGGGATTGAGAACTATTCAAGGCATCTCTCCGGTCGTCCTCCCGGTACACGCCCTGGTACCCTCCTTGATTTCTTTCCTGAGGATTTCCTGCTTGTGATCGATGAATCCCATGCGAGTGTGCCACAGATCGGTGGAATGTATGCGGGAGATCGGTCACGCAAGACGGTGCTGGTGGAGCACGGTTTTCGGCTGCCAAGTGCCTTGGACAATCGTCCACTTGGTTTCGATGAGTTCCAGGCATTCCAGAAGCAGACCATCTACGTCAGTGCCACACCCGCCGACCGGGAGATGGGTTGGGCCAAGCATCAGGTGGTCGAGCAGATCGTTCGCCCAACGGGTCTCGTCGATCCTGAGATCATTATCCGTCCCTTGAAGGGGCAGATTGATGACTTGATTGAGGAGGCTCACAAGCGGGTGGCCCTCAAGGAGCGCGTGCTGGTGAGCACGCTTACCAAGCGAACCGCCGAGGAATTAACCGATTACCTGAACGATATCGGCATCCGGGTTCGTTATCTGCATAGCGAAATTGATGCCATTGAACGGGTGGAAATCCTCAGGGCCTTGCGGCAAGGTGCTTTTGACGTGCTGGTTGGCATCAACCTGCTGCGTGAGGGGCTCGATCTTCCGGAAGTCTCCATGGTGGCTATACTCGATGCGGACAAGGAGGGTTACCTGCGTTCGACAACCAGCCTGGTCCAAACCGCTGGTCGCGCCGCCCGTCATCTGCATGGCAAGGTCTTCCTTTATGCGGATGTGATGACAAAGAGCATCCGTGCCTTCCTGGCGGTCTCTAAATATCGGCGTGAAAAACAACTTGAGCACAATCGTATCCATGGCATCACTCCCAGAAGTGTCAGTCGTGTTGTGGAGGAGGGGCTTTCGTATGCCTCCCGTGAATCGGCGGGAGCCCATCAGGTGCTGCAGGAGGCGGCTGAGGATCTTGATGTGGGAGAGACCCTTCGGGAACTGGAAACCGAGATGGTGGAGGCTTCCGGGAAACTGGAATTTGAGAAGGCGGCCTTGCTCCGAGACCAGATACGCGATCTCAAGCACCATGCCGGGATAGAAGTGGTTGATTCCCCCAAGACCTCCCCCACAAAGGTGAGCTACCGTACCAAGAAAAAGAAGCGGCCCACCATGCAGCTGAAGAAGTCCACACGCAGGCCCGCATCATGATGCGGGGCCTGCGTGAAAGCCCAGGTCTGACTTTCTCTGGGCGTGGCAGTGCGCTGAGAGTGATTGTTCGTCAAGGGGTATGGAACACCATGGGAAAAAGCATTCCAGTTCCATGTCTGCCATTGACTGACTCGCCAATGACGGCTGCCCGGTTATCTTCCAGCAAACTGGCACCAAGGGGGCTTTTCATTGGCACTTCACGCTTTTGAAGATTGGCAAGGTTTCCCTGAGAACAGTCCCATTTACGGAAAGTCTCAGCTCAAGTGGAGTGGAAGGACAGCCTTGACCCTATCCAGAGGGGTGCCTTGTATCCTGGGTCGCTGCAGCTATCGAAGAGAACGAATGCGGATGTTCCTGTACCAAGCTTCTCCCGCGGGACCTCCATGAATCTGGAGTGCAATGATGCCGTTCTGTTCGATGGAGTCATCCTTTTCCACGTAATCAACGGTTTGATAACCATTGATCAAGAGCTGGATGTGTTTGCCTTGGCAACGGATCACGTAATCATTCCAGTCGTCCTCCTTCAACACCTTGTTC
>JAAZXX010000524.1 GCA_014239995.1 Verrucomicrobiia bacterium | reverse complement strand
TCCAATGCAAAGGGCCTCGAGAATGGTACGCCCGAATGATTCGGGTTTGTTCGAAAGGGAACATACCAAGTCGGAGATCGCATAGATTTCTTTCATATCGCTCCGATGCCCCGTCCAGACAATGGCGTCCTGCATGTTGTTCTGGGTGATATAGGACTTGAGCATGCGAACATGTTTTTCCTGCCGTCCTCCCCTATCATCTCCTACAATCACTCCCATGATTGAGGGGTCCGTTTCACGCATGGCATGGACCAGTTTTAAAAAATCCAGATGACCTTTACGCGTCGATATGCGCCCCGGTAGTGTCAATAAACGGGCGTGTCGTGTCAGTGGAAAAGCTTCCCACCAGGACTGAAGCCACTGGGTGGAAGGATGATACCCCCTTTGAAATTCACTGTTATCGGTTCCACGATAAATCACTTCCAGCTTATCGGGGGCAAGCGATGGATAATGCTCCAGAATATAGTCCCGTGCTGTCTCCGACACCGCGATCACGTGCTCTCCCCGGGTCATGATCCTGCTGTAAGGGTTGACCGAGTTCAATCCGTGCACCGTGGTCACAAAGAGCGGTCGGCTTGGGCCTGGCATCATGCACCAGGCAAGGTAAGCGATCCAAGCAGGCAGTCTGGATCGAGCATGAAGTACATCCACCCTGTAAGTGCGGCAAAAACGCATCAGCCGGGGCAAAAAACGAAGAGTCCACGGGTTTTTTTCTCCAATATTCCACGCATGATGAAACCCGCCGTCATTTTGCAGGCAAGGGACCAGCCGCCCAGCCGCCGAGATGACGTGGGATTCCCAACCTCGAGAAACCACTGCTTTTGAAAGCTCCAAAGTACCCCGCTCTACTCCGCCTGCATCCATCGCTGGCAGCAACTGAAGCAGAACGGGAACTTTTTTGGAATCAAGGCCGTGCATGGTTTCTCTCCCCTTCCCTGTCGCCTCGCTCACCCGGACTTGGCGAAAACCAGTGTTTCATGATCCAGTCGGCCACACGGACGGCCTCCGCGAGGGGTTCCTTGGGTGCAAACAAGCGTCCGGATTTTTGCCATTGCTGGAACGAGGCAACCATGGCCTCATTCAATAGTTGTTGCACGCCACGTTTGAGTTTTCCCTCCTTAGCCCACCGGACTTCAAGGACTCCAGTTGCCGTACCGGAGGACAAAGACTCATAAAGCATGGAAACACTGTCAGCTGTGGCCCACGCCTGGCCAGCCTCGGCAAGATGCTCGGCCACCCAACCGGGATAGGTGGCGGAAGCGGGGACAAGCGTCAAATTACGGAATTTCATGCTTTTCTGAAGTTGATCCAGAAACGTATCGGGCGTCCGGCGTGAAGTGGTCAGTGTCCAGTGAACTTCAGGAGTTCGCTGCAAAACAGCTTGCACCTGGACGAGGATCGAATGGTTGTTCCAGTGCACATGCCGACAGGGTCCCCCGATCAGTATCAGTCCCTTGCATGGGTTTGAGGAAGCGGATACCGGGATGGCATTGAGCACACCCTTGATGATCATGATACCGTCTCCACCGGGATGTTGGTCATGCTCGGGAACCACACATAGATCAAAGGATCGATGGGGTAAGCTGGGTTTCATGAGAACCACGGATCTACCGCCAAACTGTTGGCAAGCCCGCCTCAGGATACGATGCGTTGCATGACCGGCACCCATCAGGATATCAGGGTTAGAACACCCCTGGATCTCCTTTCTCCACTGACGTTTCCAATATAATCTGGCCAGGAAAGTGGAGGGAACCTGCCATTCCTTGACCACGCAAGGTATCCTATCCTTCAGAGATTCAATCAGGCCCAATGTCTGGTTCTGGTGACCGGGTTTTCCATCCATGAACCGCCATATGTGAAGGCTCGGGGGAAAAGGAGGGTTGGAGAGGGATGCCATGTTGAAACCCTCAAAACTGAGTCAAACCGTTGCAAGGGATTGCAGTTTATCCCAGGCTTGCCCAGATTCAATCACCTGCTCAGCAAGCTCCCATGCTGCTGTCATGGAGGATGCCGAACCAGCTACAAAAAGCGCAGCTGCGGCATTGAGCAAGACAGCATCCAAACGAGGACCTTTGAGCTTACCCTGAACAAGTTGACGAATGAGTGCAGCGTTCTCGACCGCATCCCCCCCTGATAGATCCTCAATCGATGCTTTTTCAATCGGGAAGGAATCCGGGTGCCATGCCGACTCATGAAAGCCTCGGTCCTGATAAAACTCCGCCACGTGGTTGAGACCAACCGTAGAAAGTTCATCCAGAAAGCCACCACCACCCACTTCACCGCAAACCACCATGCCGCGAGCAACTCCCATGGACTGGAGGACTCTGCCAAGCTTTTCACAAATCCCGGGATTGGGAACCCCAATGAGTTGCGCATTCGGTCTCAATGGGTTCAGAAGCGGGCCCAAGAAATTAAAAATGGTCCTTTGACCTCTGGCTGCACAATGCTTGCGTGCGGGAATAATATGCTTGAAGGCCGGATGATAATGGGGAGCAAAGAGGAAAACAAATCCATGTTCACTGAGCGATCGTGCCGCATCCTCCGGGGAAAGATCCACAGGAATACCAAGGGCCTCCAGCACATCGGCACTGCCTGATCGAGAGGTGACCGCCCGATTGCCATGTTTCGCCACATTGACGCCTGCTGCTGCTGCAAGAATCGCCACCGTGGTGGAGATGTTGAATGTGTTCTGGTGGTCCCCACCGGTGCCACAGACATCGAGAATCACCCCATCACGAACGGATGGAGCCAGAGCGGGAGTCACCGCCATGGATCTCAACCTTGAGGCGAACGCGGTGATTTCCTCAACCGTTTCCCCTTTTTCGGAAAGTGCGGATAGAAAGGCGGCCTTGGCTTCAACAGTATCTCCCTCCCCTATCAACTGCTCGATAGCAGCCTCAATGGAGTTACGGTCCAGGTCGTTTCCCTGCTTCAGGGTCTCAGTAAGCGCTCCCAACATGAGTTCCATCGTAATGGGTGCATGGCAGAATTTAAAGCGCAAAGCCAAGGAATAGCCTGCTCAAATGAATTGGACGACCATTGCATCACCCAACAAAACCTATTACCTTTGGTTTCATGGAGATCAGTAACATCGGACGATGGACTCGTATCTGGATATTCTGCGCAGCCTGCATGGCATGGACGTCCATCTCGACTAGAGGGGCATCGCCATCCCCAGAGGAATCCGTATTCATCGAAAACCCCCGGCAACTCATTTTGACTGGCCGTCGCAGCGGCGAAGGATATTTCTCCAGTGACGGGACCAAGCTTGTTTTTCAAGCTGAAAGGGAGGACCAAAATCCTTT
>JAAZXX010000523.1 GCA_014239995.1 Verrucomicrobiia bacterium | reverse complement strand
GAGATGCCCAGGGAGAAATTGTGGGAGTGGTAGGGGTTGGGCAAGATATTACTGAACTCAATAAGATCCGCCAGCATCTACAACAGCTTGTTCGCGAAAGAACGGCTGAACTTGCTGGAGCCAAGGATGCTGCAGAGGCTGCAAACAGGGCGAAAAGTGTTTTTCTGGCCAATATGAGCCACGAAATTCGCACACCTCTTAATGCCATACTTGGATTAGGAACCATTTTAGGGCGAGATGAAGACCTTTCCATTAAACAAAGAGATCACCTAGGAACGATCAATCGCAGCGGACGACATTTGTCCCATCTCATTAATGATATCCTTGATTTAAGCAAAATTGAAGCAGGAAGAATGGAGGTGATATGTTCTGATTTCGGACTTTTTGAGCTGATAAAAGATTTGGAATTTACCTTTCGCAGTCGAGCCGAGGGGAAAAATCTTCAATTTGACTTCAATTTCAACGGGAATGACGACAACCGATATATACATGCTGATGAAGATAAACTGCGGCAGGTTTGTAATAACTTAATTGGTAATGCCATTAAATTTACTGAAACGGGAGTGGTCTCAGTGATGGTCAATTTGGAACCATGCGAGCCCCTCCATGGAGAGTATGATGCAGATAACCGTTGGTTCCAGCTCAAAGGGACGGTAACGGATACGGGTCCTGGTATTGCGGATGAGGATTTACCCCGCATTTTTGAAACTTTTGGCCAATTGGAAACGGGTAAAGAGTCCAAAGGTACGGGATTGGGTTTATCTATCAGTTACCGCTTGATGGAAATGATGGACGGCACATTAGAGGTTAAGTCCAAACTTGGTGAAGGGAGTGTTTTTTCCTTTTCTCTGAAAGTCAGAGCTGCCCGGAATGTACAAGAACCACTAGCTTCTCCAGTCAAGCTGATCGCTGGCCTTAGCAAAGAGGTAGGTGAAGTTCGGCTGCTTATCGTTGACGACAATGTCGATAATCGTCGTGTGCTGCAAGAACTGCTTGAACCCATAGGTTTTAAGTTGAATATGGCGAACAATGGAAAAGAGGCCCTCAATCTTAATGAAAAATGGTTTCCACACGCTATTCTTATGGATGTGCGCATGCCGATCATGGATGGGCTACAAGCCACTCGATACATAAAATCTGGGAGTTATGGAGTCGCAGTTCCCGTAATCGCAATCACTGCAGGGGCCTTCGACGATGAAAAGGAGGAAGCTTTTGCCTCTGGGGTGGATGCCTATATCCGGAAACCAGTGGATCTCAGTGAAATTCTTGGAAAACTGGGACAATTGCTGAATATTCACTACAAACAGGACGTTTTGAATTGTAACGATAACAAATTCAGTTCCTTAAGGGACCCCTTAACTCAGGAGGAACTCAGTAGGCTTCCGGAAGGCCTGGTTTCGGGTATGAAAGTAGCTGTCCAAATGGGGGACATGGAGGAGTTTTCGAAGAGGAACGAAATCGTTCGAAAAATAATGCCGGAGTTGGCGGAATTACTGCATCGTATGGCTGATAACTACGAATATGCCTCTCTGAGGCGGCTACTCTCGTCGGGTTAAGGGATTTAGCAGATCCGCGTTTTCATGCATCCCAAGTGAAAACGTCATATCGTAAATGTTGATAGAAAGGTGCATTTGAGCGTAGTATACAGTAAGAAATTTGGAAATCATTCGTTTCTTGTGACTGATACATTTATGGAGTGGATAAGGTGATGAAAATATCAGGGTTCAAAACAGTTTTGAATTCACAGCTCAAGGCAATGAATTAAAAAATACGGGATTTATGAGTGAAATTGAGAACTCAAAGCAGATGACTATTCTGATCGTCGATGACATGGTTGCCAACCTTCATCTTCTCAGCGAGATACTGCGCTCCAAGGGACATCGAGTGATGGCTTTCCCAAGTGCCAAAACTGCACTTCTAGGTCTGCAGAAAATTAAACCTGACCTCATGTTGCTGGATATCAGGCTTCCCGATATGGATGGGTTTGAACTGGGGCACTCTATTAAGGCTGACCCATCCATGAAAGAAACCCCATTGATTTTTATCAGTGCTCTTGATGATACGAAAACCAAAGTTCAAGCTTTTAAACAAGGGGGTGTGGACTACATCACGAAACCTTTTCAGGAGGACGAGGTCTTGGCAAGGGTTGAGAACCAACTGAACCAACAAAGGCAAAAGGAACAAATCGAGGTACAGCGGACCCGTATTGATGAAAGTTATCGGGAACTTCTGAACCTCGAAAAAATGAGGGACAATCTCGTGCATATGTTTGCACATGACATGCGTACTCCCTTGACCATCATGCTTGTCAATCTGCAGGTGATAGAAATGCAATTAAAGCAAGGAATGTTGTCCGAATGTGTTGAACCCATTAAAGCATCCATTCTGACAAGTTTGAACCTCAGGGATATGATTAGCAATATGTTGGATGTCAGTAAGCTGGAATCTGAACAAGTGCCCTTGGAATCTTCCAATTGGGACATTGGCGCTATCATATCTGACGTGGTGTCTTCTGTTCAACCCATTGCAGGGGACAAGGAGTTGAAGTGGGTTGCATCTGAAAAAACGGTTAATGTTTTTTGTGATAAGAAAGTCACCTATCGTATCATCGAGAATCTTATTTCCAATGCCATCAGGTATTCCAATGCCAAAAGCCCCGTAGAGATTACTTACGAATGCAATGAAGAATCCGTGAAGGTCAGTATCCGTGACCACGGCTTGGGCATTCCCGCTAAAAGCTTAGAAACCATTTTTGAAAAGTTTGAACAGGTGGAAATGAGTGGAAGCAGTCCGCGTTTCTCAAGTGGTATTGGTTTATATTTTTGCAAGCTTGCCGTGGAAGCTCAGGATGGGCGTATTGGTGTGGTCAGTGATGAGGGTCAGGGGAGTTTGTTTTGGTTTACACTACCCTCATGCATCGGTTGAATTTATTTGGTAAGGGATTCTGCTGGTGAGTCGCTACCGGCCCCATTTTTCCAAATTGGAATCCCAATCCCCTCCAGACATTCATTCACTCTTGGTGAAGCAACCTGGTCGGTTCGAGTGGAGGAGCATTCATGTTTTCTCCTTATTTTGAGGCAAATCCTCATTGAGTGGACTTTGATGTCCTGCGATCCAGCCATGCGATTCCAAGGATGCCAAACCCCGTAAACCAAGCGAGCACACCTGCGTATAAACCTGAGGATGGAGGTTCGAAACGGAACTGCACATGATGATCTCCTTCCGGTAGAAAAACGCCCCTCATGATATGGTTGCAACGCATCAAAGGTGCCGGTCTGTCATCGATATACACTCGCCAGTCCGGATG
>JAAZXX010000522.1:2965-3308 GCA_014239995.1 Verrucomicrobiia bacterium | reverse complement strand
AGAGCTTTCATGGAATATAGCAATGGAATCGTGGGCGACATGTGCATCCATATGTTGGACATGGTACGCTGGATGCTGGATCTGGGTTGGCCCGAAAGCGTCACTTCCTCCGGGGGCATCCTTGTTGATAAGAACGCTAAAGCCAACATCTCGGACACCCAGACCGCTACCTTTGATTTCAAAGAACTGCAGGTCGTCTGGCAACACCGCACCTGGGGGCATTCGCCCGATCCACAATACCCGTGGGCAGCTTTCATATACGGGGACAAAGGCACCTTGAAGGCCAGTGTCAATGGTTATGATTTCATCCCTCGAGACAAGGGGGGAAAAGCCATACACAAAG
>JAAZXX010000522.1:0-2955 GCA_014239995.1 Verrucomicrobiia bacterium | reverse complement strand
CACAAAGAC
Organism: Verrucomicrobiia bacterium; assembly: GCA_014239995.1. Lineage (GTDB taxonomy): Bacteria > Verrucomicrobiota > Verrucomicrobiia > Limisphaerales > AAA164-E04 > AAA164-E04. The sequence goes on along the minus strand of JAAZXX010000522.1, from coordinate 2,946 downwards.
GTGGTCATGGAACTGGATCAATACCCCGAGGATCGTAATGAAAAAGACCTGGAACGACATGTGGCACCCGCCATCCGGGGTCACATGCTGGACTTCCTGAGCGCTGTTGCCACACGGGAACGACCTGTTGCGGACATTGAACAGGGTCATATATCAACGACCAGTTGCATCCTTGCCAATATGGCCATGGATCTTGGACGAACCTTGCAGTGGAATCCAGAGGCAGGCCTTGTGCTGAACGATGCTGAAGCCAATCAGCAACTTGGAAGGGTTTATCGGGCTCCGTATCAACATCCAAGCTTGTAGCATGCATTGGATTCCACAGTTCCTGAAGCCTCATCCAATGCATACCTGATCAGACAGAATCAAGCTCAGTTTGCAGCCTGCATGTCAGAGCACACAAAAAGTTGCTCGTATTTTTGATAAACGGCAATTTTCCTGCTACATTATAAGTTAGTATGAAATCTGCGGTTTTCTTTGAAAGGGACGGTATTGTGAACCAATACCAAGTAGGGCAAAGCAGGCCTATGCCACCCACAAGTCTGGAGGAGTTTAAAATCAATCCAGAAATCGTGCCTCTCATCAGCAGGCTACGATCACTCGATTTGATGATTTTCATAACGACTCACCAACCTCAAGTGGCTACAGGAAAGTTGGATCGTCGCGAACTGGACCGCATGCACCTCATCATGCACAAACAAATCCACATTGATGACACTCTCATTTGCCCACATGAAATGTCCGACCCGTGCCCTTGTGCCAAGCCCAATGTCGGGCTCTTCAAAGAATTGGAACATCAGTACCGCATTGATATGGATCACTCCTACGTGGTGAGTGACAAATGGCAGGATGCAGCTGCAGCGCAGTTGCTGGGCTGCGTCTCCTTAATGCTGGAATCACCGTGGGTGGGGACCGGACACCGGGATTACCTCATGTCTTCCCTGAAGGAAATTGGGGACAAGATATGCTTCCTGCACCGAAACCAAACAGCGATGATGGTAGGCTGATTGCCGTCTGAGTGTGAGCGCTCCCTGGTCCTTGTCAGCAACATTTGCCTGACGCGGGGTGCTCTCCTTTCCGTTGCCCATCGATAAAGTGGATTTATTCCGAAGTTCCCTGACCTTGTTGATCTGGCTGGGAATTGGAATACCAGTAGCCCATTGATTTGGATCACTCCTGCGTGGTGAGTGACAAATGGCAGGATGCAACCGCAGTGCAATTGCTGGACTGCGGCTCCTCAATACTGGAATCGCCGTGGGTAGGGAGACCAAACACCGGGATTACCTCATGTCTTCTCTGAAGGAAATTGGGGGCAAGATGTGCTTCCTAAACCGAAACCATGCAGTGAGGATGGTAGACTGACTGCTGTCTGGGTGTGAGCACTCACTGATCCTCGTCAGCAACATCTACCTGACGCAGAGTGCTTTCCTGCTCGTTACCCGTTGATAAAGTGGATTTGTTCCGAGGTTCCCTGACCTTGTTGATCTGGCTGGGACTTGGAATATCATCGAAACTGGGCTTACGAACACCTCCTTTGACTTCCATCAAACCATCCGAATCCATACCCAATCGTGGTCGGGTATTTGAGTAATCCCAACGCTGCCTGAGGAGGATTTTACCATCAGGTTTCACAATGGAATAGCGAAAGGAACGTGCTCCATTCTGCATGAGCACATGCAGGTTGCTGTGTCGACCAACCTGTTTTTCGGGTTCACCAAAAGAAACAATGTTACCAAGGCTGTATATACCAAAAACCTCACCTTCAAATTTATCGGTCACCTTGACGTAAAGATCAATTTTGTTCCGATTCACCGCCCTCATGAGTGAGTAACGCCGGACATCGATACCGCCAGCAGGGTCCTGCTCGTCCCGCACCAAACCGATCTCTCGCTTCCATACCACGGTAGAGGAGAGGACGACGATCTCAACCGGAGGAGTAGCTTTTTGCATACCCAGTTCAGGAACGTTCACAAAAGCAGTGATCTTGTAGCTCCCGGGCATCTCAATCTTGTAGGTCGGCACCAGATGCACGCGTCGAATTCCCTTGCTGGCATTGGGAATTTGAAAAACTTCCATTGTATCAAGATCGCCGTTTCTTTCTATGAAAGAACCATTGCGTGGTTCCACTATAAACTGGAGCCAATGCCTATCCTGACCAAACGTCAACGTTTTGCCTGAAAAATTGATAATCACAACCTCCGCCAAGAGGGATTCATGTGCCAGGTAGAATTCTTTTTTAAATTGAAGGGAAATATCTACCTGCGCCTGGAGGCCAAGCACGCCTACCAGGCCTAGCGAGAAGAACAATACAGTTCGGTTCAGCATCGCTTCAGTGTATGATTTGATTATCGTGAGGCAAGCGGCAAATCAAGAAGATCAAGCAGGTATGCCAACAGATCAGGACAGATGACACCCTCCCAGGGAATGATCATACAAAACTTTTTCCCATGAAATCGGGCGGTGCGAACGTCAGAATCCACACCTCGCCGTTTAGCTGCACATCATTTATACCATTGCCACTTCAATAAAGAGGCTTTAAAAATGCCCAAAGACACGGAGTTCATGTCACTCCACAGAGGAAGAATGAAGGGACAGATCGACAGGAAACAGATCGAGCGGGCTTACCGCCATATGCTCAGCGCCCGCATCCTGGACGAGAGACTGGCGCAACTCTACAGGGCGGGGAATATCTTCGGGGGGGTTTTTCTTGGAAAAGGCCAGGAAGCCCTGAGCGTGGCAATCGGAATGGCCATGCAAAAAGGAGATGTTTTCGCCCCCCTGATACGCGATGGAGCCGGCAGGCTCGCCTTTGGTGAAACGATCCTGGAGGCACTGAGAAATTGCCTAGGATCTCCGCTCGGCCCCATGAGATCCCGCGACGGGAATGTCCATCGCGGACGCCCCCGTGATGGATATATCCCCATGATCAGCCACCTCGGTGCTACC
>JAAZXX010000521.1 GCA_014239995.1 Verrucomicrobiia bacterium | reverse complement strand
ACCGTGCTGAGGGCTTTGGGCTGCCGGTGTTGGAAGCCATGGCCTGTGGGCGCCCTGTCATTCTATCCCGGGGCGGTGCCTGTGATGATTTTACTCCTGAGGACTGCGTGTATCCCGTCCAGACCACGCGCCAAAACATCGGTAGTCATATCGGGGATATCCCGGTCCTCGGTGAAGCCTGGTGGCTGAAACCCTCACTCCCGGAGCTAATCCAGCAGATGCAACGATCTTTTCAACACCCTGATGAGGCAATGGAAAAAGGAGCGAAGGCTGGTGCTTTTGCCCATGCCCACTGGACTTGGAATGCTGCATCCAGGCGGATGCAAGAACGTTTGCAATGCCTCATCAAGGAAGGTGACAAATCCGGGGAAAGCACTCACTCGAAAATTCCTTCACCGTCCACTGAATCCGGATCCATCCAATTGCCACCTTGTGCGTTGAAGGGCGATCTCAGGCCAGCAGAAAATGCATTTGAAGCAGCAGATTGGACTCGAGCCTGGAATTTGGTCTTGGAATGTATCGGAGAGCGCCCCTTCCACCCTGAAGCTTACCTGCTGCTGGGTAAAATCGCTGCTGCGACACGCAATGACTCCAAGGCACGACACTGTGCACGCATCCTGAAAAAATGGACCCCGCACTGGAAGGCAGCAAGGCGATTCAAGAAAACACTTTCAAAGACTCAACGAAAAGCCGAGTGCCTGCTGCCTGAAATCCCCGCACCCGCTTCCAAGCCCCGTCTGTCGGTCTGCCTGATCACCCGTGATGAGGAGGAAAATATAGAGAACTGCCTCAAGAGCATCTCGAGCCTGGCCCATGAAATCATCGTGGTCGACACGGGATCGAAGGATGCTACCCCGTCACTGGCGCGCAGCTTAGGCGCAAAAGTGATCCAATCCTCCTGGAAGGAAGACTTCAGTGAAGCAAGGAATCAGTGCCTGGAACATGCCACCGGGGAATGGCTCCTGATCCTGGATGCAGACGAAACCATTGCGCAAGGCGATCTCAAGACGCTTGAGAAGGAGCTGATGTCTCAGACGGTCATGGCCTACCGGCTCCCCCTGAAAAACCACGGCACCGAGGAAGCCGGTCACAGTTTTGTACCTCGCCTCGTACGCAATGCACCTGGTTTATTTTTCGTGGGACGGGTGCATGAACAAATTTTCTCAAGCATGGAGGTCCTTCGTCGAAGATGGTCACTGGAATGCCGCTTGGGTCAAACCTTCATCCAGCATTACGGTTATGAAAAGACGGTCGTCGTGGACAAGCAGAAGCACGCACGTAATCTGCAACTGCTGGAAAAAGCCATCCGAGAGATGCCCGAGGATTCGAACCTGCGCATGAATTATGGCCTTGAACTGGATCGAGCCGGACGCAGAGAGGAAGCCCTGGAACAGCACGAAAAGGCCTTTAAGTTCCTACAGGAAATGCCGGAAGAGGATATAGTTCCAGAATTCAAGGAGTCCTTCGTGCAACACTTCATTCAAGCCCTGATCCAGGCCAAACGATATCACCGGGTGTTGGAAGTCGCAGGGGATCGCTTTATCCTGGATTTTGTCAAAAATGCCTCTCATTACTTCCTGATGGGCATCGCCCAAGCCGAGGAAGGTCTCTTGAAGGAAGCCATTGCATCGTTTGAAACCTGCATTCAACGCAAGGATTTACCGACACTCTCACCTATCCTGCCTGATATCCACACGGGGATTCCGCACGCATTCATGGCCATCATCCACGAAAAACAGGGGGATGTTGAACGTGCCCATGCATGCTTCAGGAAGGGCCTTGAGGTATCACCTGACCACCAACAGGTCCTTACGGACTATGCCCTGTTTCTGGATCGGTCGGGGGAGCCGATCAAGGCCCTTGAATGGCTCAACAAACATGTCAAGCAGGCTGGCCATTATGCCCGCTTCTGGTTGACCGGCTTCCACATTGCGAGTCGGCATTCCGGCATGGAGACCTTTGCGCTGGACTGGACCACCGAGGCCCTGAAAGTGTGTGGGGAAGATGCGGGCGTGCTGTATGCCCACCTTCAAGCCCTGACGGAGAACAAACACTGGAGCAAGGCAGGCAGTTTCAAGGCAGAATTCCTCCCGAAACCGCTTGACCCGGATCAGGTGGCCCTGTCAATCCTTGTGGAACTCATGACAGACAACCCCTTGTCCCCTGTCATGGGCAATGAAAAATCATCCAGCGAGGCATTCATCAGATACTACCGAAAACTACTGACACTCAAGGATGCGGGAGCGATTAATCAGATAAGCCAATCGCTCCCTTTACTTGCAGGCGTTCTGCCAAGTGCCTCCGAACTGATCACCGGAGCGGTTCGTTCTGCAGATGATGCCTGCGTGCTTCAAACATCATGAAAATTATTATAAGACATCGGAACCTGCTCCAGGGCTTGATGACCGTTTTCCTGATCACAACCATCTCGCTTGGCATGAGTTGCAAGGCGCCGAAAACGACACCTCAGGAAACACCCGAAGAGCAGGCGTTGAAGAGTGCTGAACAAGGGAATTCTGAAGCCCAGAATCAGTTGGGATATGACATGATCCATGGGGAAGGCATCCCTCAAAACATCGAGGAAGGAGTTGGGTGGATCCAGAAAGCCGCTGATCAGGGTTATTCCAAGGCACAATACAACCTAGCCATCATGTACCAATCAGGCAAATGGGTGGAACCCGACCTGAGCAGGGCCTTCGAACTGATGTCCAAGGCCTCCCAACAGGGATTGATTGAAGCTCAAACCTCCCTGGGTTTCATGTATGAACGTGGCGTGGGAACAAAGCTGGACATGCACGAGGCACTTTACTGGTACCAGCAAGCCGCCACCTTTGGAAAAGCCGCCTCCAAATCAAAGAAATATTACAAAGAGAACCTGTTACCTCATCGCGAGGAACAATTTCTGTATGGAGATCGCGACGCTCAGTTCATGCTGGGCCGTATTTACGAGGAGGGTATTGAGGGCATTGGCGAAAATCTGGACTTGGCGGCAAAGTGGTATGAGGACGCCGCGGTGCGCGGTGATGTGGCATCCCAAGCTCGTCTGGCCATGATGCTCGGTGTCCAGGGAGAACCCAAACTAGACACCATCTGGGGATTTGCATGGGCCAAGGTAGCCGCCAGCAGTGATCTCAGCGGAAATCACAGCATGCCCTTGAGAAAGCTCGAGCCTCACCTGAGCGAGGAACAAAAGTCACAAGCTGAATCCACCTACGATCAGCTCAACCAACTGGTCGCTTACAATTTGAAGGACTTGAATCTTTCCATGCCCTGAACACTTTTCCCTGGCATGACGGAAAGGTGACCGCTGGTAAA
>JAAZXX010000520.1 GCA_014239995.1 Verrucomicrobiia bacterium | reverse complement strand
TGGGAAACAAAGGACAACACGGATTCAAAAGCGTGGGAATTTTCTAAACCAGGGCGAGATCATCGAACCAACACTCTTACCCGGTTTAGGTATTCCACCTGTAAAGGAAGCCCGTTCGAGGCTCGATGTCGCAACATGGTTGATCTCCGCCAAGAATCCACTCACGGCCCGGGTTCTGGCAAACCGCGTCTGGGCACGCCTTTTTGGGAGAGGATTGGTGGAGACTGAGGAGGATTTTGGGTCGCAGGGGCTAGCACCAAGCCATCCGAAACTACTCGATTGGCTGGCACTGGAATTTCGTGAAAAAGGGTGGTCCCTGAAGAAAATCCTGCGTGTCATGGTCCTTTCAAAAACCTACCGTCAAACATCGGAGAGCACCCGTGATCATCTGGCCAAGGACCCCTCCAACAGATGGCTCAGCCGTGGGCCGCGTTTTCGATTATCTGCCGAAGCCGTACGTGACCAGGCCTTGGCGGCCTCTGGATTGCTGACGCGAAAGGTTGGAGGGCCTTCCGTCATGCCGCACCAGCCACCGGGAGTATGGAAGACAACTTACAGCGGGGAGGACTGGAAGAATGCCACGGGGGGGGAGCGATACCGCAGAGCCATCTACACCTACCTCAAGCGAACCAGCCCACATCCTGCCATGACCACCTTTGATGCAGGAAGTGGGGAGATCTGCCAGATACGCCGTGTGCGAACCAACACACCGCTTCAAGCCCTGGTTACCCTGAACGACCTCGCATTCGTGGAAGCAGCGGGTGCTCTTTCTCAGCACATGCAGACCCATGGCAAGGATCTGGCCATGAACATCAGTGAAGGATTTCGACGGCTCCTGGCGCGCGTTCCCGAGGAGCACGAACTGGACCGGCTGATGAAACTTTATCACGCCCTGAAATTACTGCATGAAAAAGATCCGGATGGGGCCCAGGTCCTGATGAAAACGGCAGGCATACCAACGGGGGATGCGGCCATGATCGGAGTCGCCAATGTGCTCCTGAATCTGGATGAATTCCTGATGAAATAAGGCTCGGTATGAACATACATACACGCAGACATTTTTTTGGAAACATGGGACTTGGTTTCGGGACCATGGCACTCCAATCACTCTTGAACCGCGAGGTGCATGGGGCAGCGGAGACAGGGTTCAGGCTTCCCGCAAAAGCCAAGTCGGTGATTTATCTTCACATGGCGGGTTCGCCCTCACAAATCGATCTTTTTGAGCACAAACCCGCACTCCACAAATTCCATGGAGCTGATTGCCCGAAAGAATACCTGGAGGGAAAACGGTTTGCCTTCATCAAAGGCACACCCAAAATGCTCGAACCACAGTTCGATATCCAGCAGCATGGCCAGACTGGGCAATGGGTCAGCACCCTCCTACCAGCGTTTTCCAAGGTCGTGGATGATGTCTGCATCATTCGCTCATGTCACACAGAACAGTTCAATCATTCACCTGCCCAACTGCTCCTTCAAACCGGCAATTCCCTGCCTGGTTACCCCTCCATGGGCTCATGGATCACCTATGGCATCGGAAGCCTCAGCAAGGATCTTCCCGGATTTGTCGTGCTGGCTTCTGGGGGTAAGACGCCAAGCGCCGGAAAATCTCTGTGGGGCTCTGGCTTTTTGCCAACACTCTATCAGGGAGTACAATGCCGCACTGACGGCGGGGATCCTATCCTTTACCTGTCTGATCCCCCGGGAATGAGTCGACCCGCCAGACGCCATACCCTTGATGCGCTGAAGGACCTCAACCACATGCAGCACGTGCGCACTGGAGATCCCGAAACAATCACCCGCATCGCGCAGTATGAACTGGCTTTCCGCATGCAAATGTCCGTGCCAGAGGTCATGGATATTTCAAGAGAGCCAGCACACATCCTCAGGCTCTACGGGGCTAAACCCGGACACATCTCGGAAGCCGAGACAGCTTCCGATCCGCGTACTCTCTACAAGGGGAATGATCCCACATTCGCAAATAATTGTGTCCTAGCAAGACGACTGGTTGAAAATGGAGTTAGATTCGTACAGCTCTACGACTGGGGATGGGACCACCACGGATCCTCACCCGGTGAATCCATCGACGAGACACTTCCCATCAAGTCCCGCCAGATTGACCAGGCCATCGCGGCCCTGATCACAGATCTGAAACAACGCGGCATGCTCGAGGAAACACTGATTGTATGGGGAGGTGAATTCGGAAGGACACCCATGATGCAAAACAACGCCCGCAGCGATTTAAAAAAGGGGTTCATTGGACGGGATCACCACCCCTATGCCTTTACCATGTGGATGGCAGGAGGCGGCATTCAACCAGGCGCTTATGGCCATACAGACGAGATCGGATATTATGTCGCCGAGAACCCGGTTGGCATGCGTGATCTGCAAGCGACCATCCTGCATCAGGTCGGCATCCATCCCCACCGGTTCGGCTACCCTTACCAGGGACTGAACAACAGACTCATTGGCCCCACGGATGAAGGAAAGGTCATTCGAGACATTCTTGTCTAGGCCCTGTTCCCCTATTGCCAATTTCTTGAAAATACGGAATATTGAGAACCATGGCATCCCGATCCGCATGCATCCTGAGCCTGTTATGGACCTTGGCGTGGCAACCGGCATCCTCTGCAGTGCCCCTGGAACCTGCAGCATTCACCCTTGAGGAAGGGGACAGGGTTGTCTTCCTTGGGAATTCCTTTTTTGAGCGAGCACTGGATTACGGTCATCTGGAAACATCCATGATGCTTCACTGGAAACGGCGAGACATCACCTTCAGCAACCTTGGATGGGACGGCGACACGGTCTATGGTCACTCTCGGGCAGGTGGAAGACGCCGGCAGGTTTTCGGTGACCCTGAGGAAGGATTTCAACGGATGCTCAGGCACTTGACTACCCTGCGTCCCACCGTCGTCTTCCTTGCTTACGGATTCAACGAGTCCTTTGATGGAAGCGCGGGTATTCCGTCCTTTCGACAGGGACTCAAACGCCTGATGGACCAAATCGTTCGTCTTGAAGCAAGGCTAGTCATCCTCACTCCGCCCCAGGTTCCAGCAGGAAAGGCATCCCTCCATGCAAGCCTCAAGCTTTACGCCGATGTTATGCTTGAAGCGGCCATGGAGGGTGGGCACAGAGCAATCCACCTTTTCGGGATGGATGCACTCAATGATCCTGCATTTCGAGAAAACAAACTCCATCTTTCAAAGGCAGGCTATCGCAAAGTCAGCGACATTATCGCCGACGCGCTGGACTTTCCACCACCGATTCTCCCAATGAGAGGCTCCAGTTGGGCAGGTTCTTCTTGGGCGATTTGTTGTTCGTTTTT
>JAAZXX010000051.1 GCA_014239995.1 Verrucomicrobiia bacterium | reverse complement strand
TGATTCTTTAGAATTTCATTCTAATGGATTTGGGGCAGATTCTGAAATTTTAATTAATGCATCAAGAAAAAATTTTCTGATCTCTGAATGTAAAGTTACTGTACTTTATAACACTGGATCAAAAACATCCACTAAACATATCCTCCTGGAAAATGTTGCCTTGTTGGGATCATTCTGAGTTCATGACTTCAAAATTACCAGAAAGGTTACAAAAAAAAAGCTTGCTGCATCTTTTAGTGAAATCCATGCGCTGAGAACGGTTCCTGCACCATGCATGGAATCGGTAATGGCCTTGTTCGGTAGGATCTGAGGGATTCTGAACCTGGCATACTTAAGGTCTACTGAGGAGTGTTCGAAATACTCCCCGCTATCAGTCAAGTATTCGAGTCCCTCTCCCTTAAAAACCCCTTTCTTCACAGGGGCAGGGTGAAGGCTGTTTGTCGCATTTGACCCTTCCGATCTCTCGATTCACTGTCAAATTATCGGGAGTGGGTTATGGCACAAGAAGGTATGGGACACGTGCTTATAAAAAATGGATTACGCTCGGCATGTAATCCTTGCTTGAGTCGTGATTGGTATGGTCAGGGTTTAATCATGAAATGATCATGTGATCGATGCGTTTTTTTCTGTGGTAGAAATACACTGAATGATCAGTTCAATCCCTTTTGCCTTCGCTGCAAGGATGTTTGTCAACAAGCAAGAGGGGATCGGAATCATGAATCGCTGGAGTGTTTACGGTTCCCACTTGGCGGGAGCGAACTGCATGGAAAGATCGCATGAATACCGCATAGCCCTGGATGAAGTTTCAGGGACCAGATAATTTGTGGTAACCAATCAGAGTTCTCCAGCGTCTTATGAAAGCAAGCTCGAACGTTCTATGAAGACATCATTCAGAAATAACTGTATTCTACCAGTTACCTTATTGCTGCTGGCACTTAATTTTTACAATCATTGTGCTGAAGCTTCCAACTGGCCCCAATGGCGCGGCCCCAATGCTAATGGTCTTGTTGATGAAGGCAATCCACCCGTTAAATGGAGCGAAACAAATAATGTCAAATGGAAAACCCCCATTCCCGGTCAGGGACATGCCACACCTATTATATGGGAGGACAAGATTTTTATCCTTACTGTGGTCGAGCAAAAATCGACTGCAACTCAAAGCCCTGCAGAAGAAAATACGCAATCACGATCTCAGAACCAGACTCGGCAGCGTGGTGAAAATCGCGGTGAAGGGGGACGCGGGGGCTTTAATTTTGAGGAGATGCGCGCCCGGTTTGACACGAACAAGGATGGTCAATTAGATGATAATGAAAGGGCTGCGATGCGGGCACAATTCGGTAACCGGGGAAGGTCTGGGGGCAGGCGCAGGGGAAGAGGTGGATTTGGTGGAAACGCTCCGGCAACCAAGCACACATTCACCATCTTATGTTTGAATCGCTCGACCGGAAGTGTCCTTTGGGAAAGAATCGCCCATGAGGAAGTTCCTCATCAGGGAGTCCAGCGGTCAAACACATACGGGTCTGCTTCACCGGTGACAGACGGAGAGCATGTATATGTGTCGTTTGGTTCCTATGGGCTCTATTGCTACGACATGGAAGGTGAATTGGTTTGGGACAAGCAACTTGGGAAGGTCAGCGTTACTTTTGGTGAGGGTACTTCACCGGTGTTGCATGATCATACCTTGGTGGTTGTACAAGATAACAACGATGAGTCCTTTATCTACGGGTTTGAAAAGGATACCGGTAAGCAGCTCTGGAAAAAACCTCGAGACGAAGGTTCTGGATGGACCACGCCTTACATCATGGAACGTGATGGAAAGACACAAGTCCTTGTCAGCGGATCCAAGGCAATCAGAAGTTATGATATCAAGACCGGTGAAATGATCTGGCAGTGCTCCGGGTTGGGATCAAATCCTGTGCCAATGATCGTGGCTGATGCAGATGCAATTTACGCCATGTCCGGACATCGCCAACCTTTTGGCATGGCGATCAGGATGGGAAAGACCGGTGATCTCAGCGGTACTGATTCGGTTTTATGGACGACAAATCGAGGTACGCCATATGTACCCTCTCCACTCCTGTACGAGGGATTGCTTTTTTACTGCCAGAGATCCGACGGTATTTTCACTTGTGTGGATGCTGCAACAGGAAAAGCATACTATAACCAAGAAAGGATCGAGGGAGTTGACGGGGTCTATGCCTCTCCGGTTGGGGTTCAGGATCGTATCTATCTACCCGGGCAGAATGGAAATACCGCTGTCATTAAAAAATCCGAACAGTTCCAGGTCTTGTCTGTTAACAAACTTGATGATCAATTTGACGCATCACCAGTGGTCGTTGGTAACGAACTCTATCTTCGGGGGAAGCGAAGCCTCTACTGTCTTGCACGCTGATGTTTTTCGGTGATTTCATTGCCAAGCATGCCCCTTATTAAGCTATGGGGGGTTCTGAAACGCTATCCAAATTGCATCTGCGAATGGGTTTCAAGGCATAGGTTTAAGTTGTCCTGCGTGAATGAGTCAGTCATCCGCCCTTTTAATTGTTTCGAATATGTTGTGTAGGTCCTTTTATGGGAACAATATTGCTGTTTCCTGAAGTTGTGATACCACTGCGATCTTAGGTCATGAAATTGGGTTGAGCCTCTCTTCTCTAAGAAATGACACCTTGCAAACCTTATGAAACCTCATAACAACGGTCAGTCATTGATGGAGATTTGTGGTGCGCGAGAGAGGACTTGAACCTCCACGTCCTAGGACACCAGAACCTAAATCTGGCGCGTCTGCCAATTCCGCCACTCGCGCAACCCTCATCAAGCTACTCATGATAGCCAAGGTTTGGCAAGTTTCTCGTTTCTGCCCGAACTGATAGCATTGCTCTTGGAATCGTTGCTTCCAGGTGCTGCATGGCAGCATTCCAGTCATGTCGCCTCACAGGTGTCATTTCCGCTTTACCATGGTATCTGACTTGACCGATTTGGAGCGAATGTGTGTGTGTGTTAATTTTGTGCCCTTACTGCTTTAAAAAGCCCTTTATTGCTTGCTGAACAAAGAGATCGTTATCACCGTGAAAGTTTTCTTGTCTGCGTAACCTTGTTTCTGCCAGATGAGGTTTCACGATTTCGTTCCTACTTTGTTGGTTTACTGGGAAAAACCCCGAGCCGGGGGGGAGGTCGTTGCTCTATTGGTTCACCATACATTGAACATGGGCGTGTGTATGATCTTTTGATCGGAAACGACATCGATGAACTGATGCAGGACATACAGGGATCTAACGTCATTGGGTGGAGATCCCATTTCTTTTGCAAAATGCCACATGAACGGCAAATCAGCATGCTACCCGCATGATACGGGTTATTGGCCCATGTCGCACCCAAAAACAAGTAAAGTATGGCCTGCCTGGGATGACGGTAACGGTTGCATGCAGGTCCTCCCCGTTACCCACCTTTCCGGTCGGCATGTTCATTGTGCGAGCCGATCAAGCGAGAGCCCTGTATTGATGTGTAAATCGCATGGCAAAACCCTGTTTCCATCAGATTGAAGACTGGTGAAATTTCCATTCACTCTGAGCTTTTGACACCGGAGTCCCGACGCACGTGCCGGTTGCGGTTGCCCAGCAGTGGATCGAACGTTGGAAAGGTGTTTTCTCGCAGCCTGTCAAGCGTCCTGAATTCCAGCTTTCAGGATTGGTATGGGACGCCGCGGTCTGGCCTTTGCGCAGCAATTACAGCTTTTCCCCTCATCGCGTACATCTATTACATCCCATGCGGAGTGCTTAACAAACACTCATTTGAGTGTGCTTGTTATGTGAACTCATGATTTCATAATTAGTTCATAATAAGGGTAATAAAATTTTAAGACAGATCTGATTCCGATATCCCAAGTGTGTTTTCAATGTCAAGGTTTGTTGAGAAAGTATCTGGGCGATGTCATGATGCATGCACTTCATATCATTCGTTGTTCAAATTAGTATATGACTTGAAGGAATGGTTGCTTTCGCATAATACTGTACCTCAATAGCGTGTAGGTCTTAGCCAATCTCTCCAGTATCATGACTGATCATATGAAATGGGATACGCTTGTTGGTCTCGAAAGACGCAAATCGGTTCGTAGCAAGGTCAAGGATTCCGTGTCGCGTTCCTTCTTTCTCATGACCTTCTTTCTACTGCTCTTCCTGGCTTTTGGGGACTCCGTTGGCACCTCTCCCTTGTGGCATCAAGTGGACAAGGGGATGCATTTTATGGTATTTGGCTCCTTTACATTGGTTTTTCTTCAATACGCACGATTCAAAATCCTCAATCGATGGCAAAGCTGGATTCGGTTGTTGGTGTTGTTCGGAGTGCTTACTTCTTTGGCTGTGATCGCCGAAATATCTCACAAGTTTGTTCCCGGTCGGACTTATGAATTGACCGACATGGCAGCGAATCTGGCAGGTATCTTTTTCTTTGGCTTGCCTTTTATCATCATTGTTCCCTTCCAAGTAGAAAGGGATTGGTTCTCCAGTGCTCCCCTATCAGGGGAATTGATGTCCCGGGGAGAGCAGGCAAGCCCATTGAGAATACGCCAACGCCCTGGCAGGAAAAGTCCTTGATGCCTTGATCTTCTTGACTGTCTTTTTGATTGCATGCTACATGCAATATTGCCCAGTATGGATTAGAACCTATGATCAACATCTTTAAACGCCGTCAAGATGAGCCTGCTCCACCGCAGCCCAAGAACAGCGAGGGGAGCCATATAGAGTTGCTGCTTGTTGAGTCAGATCAAAGGTTTCTCAAGAAACTGCTTCCAATGATCCGGACCGCACGTTTGCCAGATAATACTTCTAATCTCAACCTTGATGTGGCAGGCAGTTTGAGAGATGCGATCGACAAGTTGGAGAAGGGGCGATACGACATTATTCTCACTGACATCAGTCTTTCCGATGCATCGGGTTTTCTTGTCTTGGAGGAGTTGATATCCTATGGGGAGCAAAGCCCCATTGTTGTGCTGAGTAATATCACCAATTGGTCCATGATTATTCAGTCTGCTCAGGCAGGAATCAGTGATTTCCTTATCAAGAAGACCGTGGATTCAGATGTCCTCATGCGGTCTATTTTCTACGCCATTGAGCGTCGTCGCCTTGAACTCAAGGTGAACCGGGCAGAAAAGACCTATCGTTCTCTAGTAGATATACTTCCTATGGGTCTATTTCGAACTGACAAGACCGGCCTGTTCACCTATAGTAACGCATTTCTTTCAGAAATGATGGGTATAAAAGTCGCCGAAATGCAGGACCGTGCCCTGGGTGAAATTTTTCAGGGAGAAAGTGGAAATCGTTTGCATCAAGGTCTTGAAAAGGCCATGACCAGCAGTTCCACTGTTGAGCTTGAATTGCCTTTCGAGGGTGAGGGTGAAAAAAACTTGATTGCCCTTTTTGTTGCCACCCCTCTCTATGATTTTTACGGCAAGGTGGAGGGGGTCCAGAGCGTTGTGGTTGATATTACCAATCAAAAGCAAATTCAGGCCGAAAAGGAGGCAACCAACGCTCTCGGTGTTCTTCAGTCAGGTTTGTCTACTATGGCAAATGAGTTGAACAATGCCCTGGCCCCGATCTTGTTGGATGCGGAAAACCTGCGAGATCAGGTTGGAAGTGATAATCCTCCGGAAATGATCGAACGGATTGAGCATTCCGTCCAGAAAGCCCGGAGTGTCTTGAGACCGTTCCTGGTTTCCTCCCAGCCCCTTGGTCCAAGGTCTGAATTGTTGGATCCCTCCAAGATTATTCGGCATAGCCTTGACAAGGCCAGGGTAGTATTCTCGTCAGCTATCAGTTTGGAAACAAATCTACCCGATGAACTGAAGTCGATAAAGGGCGATGCCTCCTTATTCCATAAGATGGTTCTTAACATAGTTTCCAATGCTGGTGAATCTATGCCTGAGGGGGGCGTGGTGCGTATTTCCGCAAATCTCGAGTGCCTGGAGACGGGGGATGATCTGTGTGAAGCACTCAGTCTGACCCCTGGGGAGTATCTTCACTTGCTCGTGGTGGATCATGGAGTTGGTATCCCACCCCACCTCATCCAGAGGGTGTTTGAGCCCTTTTATACTACGAAGGGTAATTCGCATGCGGGGGTTGGGTTGACTGAGACGCTTGGAATCGTGAAGAATCATGGTGGAAATCTGCGATTGACATCGGGACCCTCTGGCGGCACATATTTTCATGTATACATTCCAGCCGAGCAGTCTTCGGCCGATATTGCCCAACAATTTGCTGTAGTCGGGGATGCGAAGCGGTCTCAAAAAAGTATTCTCCTGGTTGATGACGAGGAGAATATTTTGAAATCAGCAGCCATGCTCCTGCGTCATCATGGCTACGAAGTTTTGACAGCATTTAATGGAGCAGACGCTTTGGCACAATTCAGCAAACATCAATCCGAAATCGGTCTGCTGATCACGGATTATTCCATGCCGGTGATGGATGGTCCAACCCTCGTGAAGGGTGTCAGACAGCTTTCCAATTCCGTGAACATCCTTCTCTGTACCGGTCTGGAAATGCAGGAATCAGTGGATGAGATTGGCGAATTGGATGTGAATGGAACTATTTTCAAACCATTTTCTGCAGAATCCCTGGCCAAGGCTGTTTCCAAGTACCTGGATTAAAATAACCCTTCTTCGCAGGTTTTAGAAATGGTATCCCCTTGGATCAGGTCCCATCTGTGGCTTGTGGCTGCGTTGATCGCACTCCAATCAGGCAAGGTAAGACAATACATGTTGTAAACAGGGCGGCAGCGAAAGCAAGGGCGCATAATCCTCCAAAACTTCTGATCGGGGGAAAGGATGATCCTGTGAAAACGGCAAACGTCAAAACGAGCACGAGACTTGTGAAAACGATGGGTCGTCCCTTGACGCGCAGTGTCTCGACCAGTGCGCGATGAGGATCACGCATTGTTTGTCGTTGCGACTGCCAATGGGAAATGAAGTGCACGGCATCGTCCACTGCAATTCCAAAAGCCATGGCACCGATCATGACGGTAAAGGTGTTGAAAGGGATCCCGATCCACCCTGCTCCTCCCAGAACCATTACAACGGCAGCCATGTTGACTAAAAGTGCCATCATACCCAGTTTAGGGGATCTCCAAAGAAGGGATAAAAGCACAAAAATGATTCCACTCGTCCAGATAGCGGAATGTAGCAGGCTATTGAGCATGCGCCGGTCCGACTCCATGACCTGGTGCAGTCCTTGCTGAACATTGAGGCTGCAGCCCTCGGGAAGTTCTTTTTTTGCAACATCCACGATGCCACGGATCAAAGAGAGATATGCTTTGCTTTCCATGTCTGGTGTCCGAACCACCACGTAGGTTTTCTGGGACTGCCCGTCTACAAGAGCACGCATGAATGGATACTTTTTCATCTGGAGAACTGAGGCGAAGGTTCCCAGCAGTAAATCCGACTCCGGAAGGTGGAAAGAGGAAGGCGTATCACCTCGCCAGATTTGATGCATCATTGCAAGCAATTGGGCATAGGTATAGACTCCCGATACCCCCTTGTTTTCCTCAGCTCTTCTCTGGATGACTTCCAGATATTTCAAGACTTTTCGCTGATGGGCTCCGTTTGGCCTTCCTGTGTCGATTTCCATCTGAAAAATATTGGCACCTCCAAAGGCCTTGTCGAAATGTTCGAGACCCCGTCGCGTATGACTTTCCTCATTCAGAAAAGATTTGATGTGGATGTCAACCTTCGCGTACTGAAGTCCAGCGAATCCGATGATCACAAGACAGAAGGTGCCCGTCAGGATGAGTTTTTTCGCTCCCAGAACGTTAGCCATAAAATGCTGACTTTTTTCAATCGAGGGTCGTTTCGTCGAGGCGATATACGCCAAGTAGATGGATGTTCTTGGGAAGAATAATCGCAAAAAAATCATTCCCGGTCCAAAGGTCGTCAAAAA
Organism: Verrucomicrobiia bacterium; assembly: GCA_014239995.1. Classification (GTDB taxonomy): domain Bacteria; phylum Verrucomicrobiota; class Verrucomicrobiia; order Limisphaerales; family AAA164-E04; genus AAA164-E04. Next base: position 4,625 of record JAAZXX010000051.1, on the reverse strand, counting down.
AATGACGACCACACCAGTCGCACCCATCCAACCCATTTCCCGGATGAATGGCACTGGACTACTGGCGAGGCTTCCAATACCCACGGCGGTTGTCAAGAGGGCAAAGAAGGCAGACTTGAAAATCCGATTGATGCCCGTATCAATGGGATCTTCCTGACCTTCTTCCCGGCATTGGTCGCAGGCAGAGATGCAGTGTATCAGCAAGGTCCATTGAATGGTTGCCCAAAAGGGCAGCATGAGCCATCCACTCAGTGGAATGCCTTTGCCAATCAAGCTCATCAGTCCCAGGCCGCATACAAGGCTCAGGCATGATTGAAGCAAGACGTAGATAAGCAGTCTTTTTGATTTGACGAATCCCACCAGCATTGCGGTGATGCCGAGGACCAGCGTCGGTAACATCCACTGGATATCCTTTTTTATCGATTGCCTCACTTCAAACTCTGCGATGGGGAGTGCCAAGATATGGAATTCAAACCCACGTAAGCGCCATCTTGCCAGGTGATGAGTGACTTCCTCCAGTAGGGAGGCTTGACGGTTTGTTGCAATGGATTCACTGAAGGTTGCAAGGATGAGTGTATGCATTCCATCTGCAGACACCATGACATTGCGGATCAGTGGATTAGTCAGGCAATAGTTTTCGAGTGCTTCCAGCGTGTCCTTATCAAGTTTCTGAGGCGTTGCTAAAGGCACCATATCAAAACTGAGTCCGGAGCGTACAGGCTTGGTAGAGCGTGTGAGGCTCTTGATGTCACTGACTCCCTGAATCTCCCCTAGATCCCCTCCAATTTCGTGGAGCGTCTGGATGGCGCTCTCGTTGAAGACTCCTTTAGGGCAATACATGCTGATCATGAGGACGTCCTGATGATTGATGATGTCGCGGAGTTTCTGAAAAGCCTCAAACTGACGCTCATCAGTGGCAAGAAGTTTTTGAGCCTGGGATGAAAAATTGGCGGTTGAAGCCATGTAGAATAATGGGGTCAGGCAGATAAACGTGGCGATAGCCATCCTGATGGGCTTAGCAAGAAATGGGTTTTTCATACCGGTTTGCTTCCTTGGTCACCTGTGGGTTTGACGCTCGGTGTCATCTTAAAAGAAGTGGCTCCTTCACTCTTTCTTCCACGAGGTGCCTGAGGTTCGCGGTGGGATTCGCCGTCTCAAGTCATTGGCAAAATGGAGTACGTTGGGCAATTGGCTCGGGATTGTTGATGCTTCTTATCAGGGTTGACATCCTCGATCTACGGTGTTTTTGTCCAGCCAGATTTTGGCACAAAAGGTGATTTCAATATCTATGGCTGTTCGCCTGGCCAAATCAGATCTCCTGGCACGTGCGTACGCATACTCCACAAGGAGCCTCCAGCTGTGACATAAAGTGTTTTCAGGTCTCGTGATCCAAAGGTGCAGTTGGTCACTTCATCATTAGGGATTGGGAGATGATCAAGCAGCATGCCCTGCTCAGAGAATACGAAAATACCAGCTGGGTATGGGAGCCTTGTCTCATAGGGTTCGTTGTCCGTGTTCAAGCCTGCCGCCACATAAATACGTCCCAGCTTGTCCTGCACCATACCATCTGGACCGCGGGAAGTCCCCCAATCAAAAATTAGTTTTCGGCTGTTCAGATGCAGACTACCGTTGGTCTTACGGCGAAACCTCCACAATTTATGGGCCCCATCAACAGTATTGTTGTTGTTGTCAGCCACGAAAAGATATCGACCATCGCCCGACACAAGCACCCCGTTGGGACGATCCACTTCATGGGTGATGACCCGTTCGATGCTGCCATCCAGATGGATGCAGTAGACTCCCTCGACGATACTGCCATCATCGTCCTTCATCTCCATATCCGAGCGGTTTCCATAGCGGGGATCTGAAAAATAAATCCTACCCAAGGAGTCTGTCGTGATGTCATTGGGGGTATTGTAGATGCTGCCTTTGTAGTGGGAGCTTAGTACCGTCAGGCGCCCATCCAGTTCCAATCTTGTAACTTGGCGCTGTGCTGGTTCACAGGCCAGTAAGCGACCTTGATTGTCAAAGGTTAACCCGTTGGTTCCGGCTTTTTCGCGAAACAACTGCAGGCCGTGGTCCGGTTGCCAGCGGTGGATGTGCTGATTACCACTGAAGAGAAGTCCCAGTTTGGGATCCCAGGCGGGTCCTTCGCCCGCGCCTTTTTTGAGCAGCTGCTGAGGCATCGCTTCGGAATCCCAGATGGGCGCTTCGGGCAGGGTAGGAGTGACGCATCCCGATACCCACAGAACCACGACACACATCAATGGGTAGACTGACTGTTTTTGAATCTGCTTCACTGTAGGTCGCCCTGCTGGAGCGAGGTTTGTTAACTGGTATTTATTTTGGAACTTTCGGCGAGGTGGCACTGCAACAGCCTAGATCCTGTCATGGGACTTGCAAGGGCGTTTTTGATGGGGTTCCTGATCTTGTCGCCGGGCTGGAGGTGGTCGAGGGGAGCTTCGGTTGTGCCTCTTTCAGCTCTACCATTCTGTTTGCCGCGCAAATTGTTTGCGTGCAGCCTCATTGAAGCGCAAGGAGGCTTCATCCAGGTTGGTAAGGAGTTTTTCAGTTGGTAACCCTGCGCCAGATCGTGCTGCTTCAATGATCGTCTGACATTCATTGTTGTCCATGAAACGGGCTGCCTCCAGGACCTGTGATGCATCCTCCTGATTCATGGCAAGGAAACCATGCTTGTCGGCATGTATCAATTGGCCAGGTTGGATGGTCTGTCCGAATACCTGGACAGGCTCTCCCCAAGAAACGGGCCAGGAATGTGCATGACCCACACATAGTTGACGGGCCAGGGCCTTGAAACCACTGTTTGTCATTTCGTCAAGGTCACGGATGGCTCCGTCGGTGATCGTTCCCACACAGCCGAGTGCCCTGTGGACATTGGCATTGACCTCTCCCCAGAAAGAGCCGATCACGCTGGGTTTGTCGCGGTCCTGCACGACGATGATCTTGGGCCCCTTCTGTCGCGCGACATAAGCGCGGTAGGCTCCCCAGGCTTCCTTGGAGGTCTGGGGATGCTTTGATGAGGAAGGTTCTATAACCAACGTGAGAGCATACCCAACCATGGGTCCCATTTGGGGCATGAAGTCCTTGCTGGCTTCCAGGTTGATACCCTCACGGGCAGGGTCTTGGCGTGTGATTTGCTCCCATCCGTTGTAAATGGTCGGAGTGTTCCATCGCTTCAACTGTAGTAATTCCGAATGTTCCAATTTCTTTTCGATTTTATCCTGCATGTCAGGGCCCTTGTATCTATGTGACGATCTTATATGACTAGATCCTCTTCTCCGTGCGGATCGCTAACAGAGTCTCCCAGTTCCTTTTTCATCTGGTTGATCTCCGTGCGCAGTGCACGGGTAAAAAGGTAAAGGTCGTTGCTTCGAATGATCAGGTTCTCACCATGAGCTGCCCATGTTGCGTGTAGCTTGGCTGATTCGCAGAAGTGATTGCCGGCAATCAGTCCTTTGTTACGCGCCTGGGTTAAGATGCTTTTCACAGCTTTATCGAATCTCGGATGATCATACTGCTCAGGAATACCCAAACTGCATGAAAGGTCATGGGGACCGATCAGCACTCCATCGAGCCCTGGGACACTGAGGATGGCCTCAAGGTTTTCGAGCGCGGGTAGGCTTTCAATGTTCACAAGGAGCAGATTGTTCTGGTTACGCTTACTCAGGTATTGATTGAGCTGGGGCTCGAGATCGATCTCTCCATCAAGGAAGGCTTCCAATCGTTTTCCCTTGAGGGGACGTAACTTCACGGCACCGACCAAGGCTCGAACCTGGCTTGAAGTCTCAATGTAGGGTGCCACCAGTCCAATGGCTCCGCCATCGAGTACCTGACAGGCAGTGTATGGATCAGGGCTGGGTATGCGCACGATGGGAGCCAGGTGAAGTGCATTGTAGGTGCGGCACATCCATGAAAGCTCGGTTCGGTTCAGTGCAATGTGTTCTGTATCTATAAATACAAAGTCTATGCCTGTCTTGGCCACCACGGGCGGCCATAGCGGGGAGGAGGTGAGGATAGCGGTCCCGTAGGCGCGCTTACCATTGGCCAGATGATGTTTAAGGGTTTTGGCATCCATCGTAGGACGGCAAATCATGTCCTGAAGCGAGCTCCTTGTCCATGAGTAATTCAGGCACCCATGCGTTGCGTCACGGATGTGCTCATAGAGGGCTTATGATGCGAATCAGCCATGGTTTTTTCGATATTTAGAATTAAATAATAACAACTGCAACAACAAATTAAAATTTTAATGGGCCAAAATGACGCTTAACAGCTTTTTTGACTCACTAAAAAACCTTAAGAGAGCCAAATTGCCTTTATTCAGAGTTTTGTAATCTGTAAGTAATTGGTAATGAACAAAATTTAAAAGGCATGAATAATGGTGTATTGTTTTTGTAGAAAACATAAACAGGTCTGTCGGCTGAAGAACGAAAAGCAGTTCAAAAGAAGTCGGCAAGGCAATCACAAAACTAAATCGGAAAGGAATCAATAAATGAACGCAATAAACTTATTCGAACACGGAAAATGGAACCCTTTCAAGGAGATGGAGTTGCTTCAGAATCGCCTGGGACGTTCCTTGCTTGAAACCTCCGCAATGCGAGGGCACT
>JAAZXX010000519.1 GCA_014239995.1 Verrucomicrobiia bacterium | reverse complement strand
AATCATTTTGAAGACCTCCTGCATCTTAGCTGATGTCCCAATGATTTGCTTGAACTGGTACTTCTTTTTGAGTTGTTTGCGTAAGTAAGCGTTCTCTGAAACTGCTTCATTGTAAGAAAGAGCACGTTCAAGACTGAGTTTAAGCTCATCGAGTTTGAAAGGTTTTTCCAGGTAGTCAAAGGCCCCGTGTTTCATCGCTTCAACAGCGGTTTCTATCGATCCAAAGCCGGTAATAACAATCACTACCGCTGAAGGAAGATGTTTCTTGGAGTGCTTGAGAAGGTCCAGGCCGAAGGCCTTTGTTCGGTCAAGATAAAGGTCTGTGACGATGACTTCTGGTTGAATTTCCTGAATAGCCTCCAATGCGGCCATGCCATTGGTGAAGGGGTGTACTTCATGGCCCCAATTTCTCAACGATTCGGCCACCAGTTGCACCATGGTCACTTCATCATCAACCAACAAAACTTTAGCCATCCCTTTAGATTACGGATTTGATATCCAACGGGCAAGCAGGTTTCTGTGGGAAAGTTTCGAATAAAATCCGCACACACCCGCTTGATTAATGCCGCTGCAGCGTTCAACATTAATTGGATGAAGTATTTCAAGGTCACCAATATATTATGAGGATTGGAATCGGTATCACCGGTGCCAGCGGTACAATCTACGCCCAGCGGCTTCTTGACCACATTGATTGCCAGCAGCACGACGTGCACCTTGTGTTGAGTCGCTACGCCAAGCTGGTCATAGCAGAGGAACTGGAAGGTGGCTTACGCATACCGGAAGGTGTGCAGGAGCATCCTGTGAAATCCATGCATGCCTCATTTGCGAGTGGCTCCAATCCGGTCGATGCCTTGGTGATTGTTCCCTGCAGCATGGGTACCCTGGGCAGAATTGCACACGGAGTCAGCGAAGATGTCATGCTCAGAACGGCCGACGTGATGTTGAAAGAGAACAAGAAAATGATTCTGGTCGTTCGCGAAACGCCTTACAATCTGGTTCACATCCGGAACATGGAATTACTGATCCTTGCTGGAGCAACGATCATGCCGGCGTCGCCTCATTTTTACCATCGTCCAAGCACACTACAGGCTCTTGTAGACACTGTTGTTGCAAGGATCTTGGACCATCTCGGAATGGAGCACAATGTTTCGTCGCGATGGAAGGCAGATCCTGAGCAGTGACCAGTTGATCCTTCTTTACTGATGCGCGACTCTGGACCGAACGCCCCGTCACCTGCGTCTAACTTAGGAATTCACCACCGAAAGAAGGAACTCGATGTTGGTTCCCGTACGCTTTAACTTGCTGAGCAGGAGTTCCATGGCTTCCACGGCAGGTACTCCGGTGAGTGCCTTGCGAAGCAGGACAACCTTACCGTACTCATCAGGGTGATACAGGAGCTCTTCTTTACGGGTTCCACTGAGTTCCACGTTAATGGAAGGAAAGATGCGACGATCCACGAGATGGCGATCCAAGTGAGACTCCATGTTACCCGTTCCCTTGAATTCCTCGAAAATCACCTCGTCCATCCGGGACCCCGTGTCCACAAGAGCCGTTGCTATGATGGTCAGTGAACCTCCCTCTTCAATATTGCGTGCAGCTCCAAAGAAACGTTTTGGCTTGTGGAGTGCGTTGGCATCAACTCCACCAGATAGAATTTTACCAGAATGGGGCTGAACAGTATTGTAGGCACGCGCCAAGCGGGTGATGGAATCCAGGAGGATGACCACATCTTTTTGATGCTCCACCATGCGTTTAGCCTTTTCAATAACCATTTCAGCAACCTGAATATGACGCTCGGGAGGCTCATCAAAGGTCGAGCTAATCACTTCCGCATTGCGACAAGTCCGCTGCATGTCCGTCACTTCCTCCGGGCGTTCGTCAATGAGCAGGATGAAGAGATATACTTCTGGGTTGTTCTTGATAATGGCATTGGCAACATTCTGCATAAGCACTGTTTTACCAGTGCGCGGCGGTGCGACGATCAATCCACGGGTTCCTTTTCCAATAGGACATACAAGATCCAGCACGCGTGTGGAGTATTCCTCCCCATCATTTTCCAGTATCAACCTTTCATCGGGGAAGAGCGGTGTCAGGTTGTCAAAGTGTATTTTGTCTTTGGCTTTTTCAGGATCCTCCTTATCGACGGCCTCCACCCTTAGGAGGGCAAAGAAACGTTCCTTTTCCTTAGGCGGTCGGGTTTGTCCCGCAACGATGTCTCCAGTTTGGAGATCAAATCGTCGAATCTGGGAAGGGGAAACGTAGATATCTTCTGGACAGGATAGGTAATTGAAGCTCCGTGAGCGAAGAAAACCAAAGCCTTCAGGAAGGATCTCCAATACACCCTCCGCAAACATCACGCCGCTGCGTTCTGCATTCTTCTGAAGAATATGAAAAATCAGTTCATGCTTTTTCATAGTGCCAAAGTTCTCAATCTCGAGTTCCTTGGCCATGATATTCAACTCACCCATGGACATGGCTTGCAGTTGACTGATATTGATGGTCTTAGCAGCCTTGTCCTTGCGTTTGTCCTTTTGTGGTCCCGTCTTTTTATTCCCGCGGATTTTGGAATCCTTTGATGCAACACCCTCATCAAGTGCTTCATTGTCGGACCGTTCATCCTGGTCGGGGGAAACGTCTTTTGTTTCTGACGTTCCTTCATCTGCATCCGGGCAGGGCTTGGGCTCAGTCTTGACGTCCGCCGTGTCCGCAACCTCAGAAGACTCGGGTGTTTCGCTGGCCAGCGGCAGTGGTTTCGCGGTCTTCTTGGTAGATTTCTTCTTGCGAACGGCCCTTTTCTTCTTGGGGGCAGGCGCTTCAGTAATGTTACCGTCGGCGGATTCTGAGGGCTTTTCTCTCAGTTCATTATCTGCGTTCATTTCCACGGTTGACTTTTCATTACTTGTTGCATCGGCCTCCTTGGAGGCTGATTTAGGATGGTTGCGTGTTGTTTTCTTGGCTGCTCTCGGCATACAGTATCTGTTTCTTATCTAGAACCCCTACTCGCTGAGTTTGTCCTAGTAGCCTTCACGACTACTGAAACGGTGTGACCGAAGCAGGTAGTGTGAGGCGTTGTCTATCTGGCCGGTTTCCGGTCGTAAGTTTAACGAGAAAAACTCGCGGACTTTCGCGTCAATAAAATGAGCGCTAGCGGAAATCGTGGGTTTTGGTGTAGGACAGATTCCAAGTGAATTTGTCCACTGTGGTATGTGTCAGTACGGCAAGGGGTATCTTGCGGTTATTGCATGTACACGTTGCCTGACACCTTTGGCTGCGTCAAGGCTAATTTTTCGGGTCAATTTTTTGATGTCATCCACTACGGCGTGCGTAAG
>JAAZXX010000518.1 GCA_014239995.1 Verrucomicrobiia bacterium | reverse complement strand
AAGGCGGAGGTCGTCTGGTCAGGACCTTCCTTTCAGAGGATGAAATCCAGGCAAGATGGCAATCCAAACAAGACGGGGAATTCGTCGACGATGGAAATGGCTATATCCTGAAGAGGCAGCAGGCCGAGGATACCGAGTCCACGGCAGGGAGCAAGGACCGCTCCTACCATCAGCGGAGCCTGGATGCAAAAAAGTTCACGGGCTTTATCAAGACGGACTTCAAGATGGTCAACGAAAGTGATGAAGCCGCTTACCTCGCTGCCGAGCAGGAATGGAAAGGCCTTCATGAGCAGATCATGCAAAAAGGAGGCCTGCTCCACTGGCACGTCGCCAGGATCACGAATGCCAAGCCAGGTGAACCGAATTACGCCACCGTGCAGGTATATGCCTCCATGGAGGACATGCAGGATGGGGCCGTGTGGGACACCCTGGATTATGCTGCAGTTGGAGGCAGGGAATCCCTCGGCAAGCGTACCTGGCCCCATGTCAAGCACGCCGGAAGCGATGTGTACCAGGCCATGGATCAGTTCTGGTCACCTGATGCTGGGGACATGGAGATTGACCGCATCAACATGGGCTACATGAGCGTCAAGAGCGGCATGCACCAGGAGTATTTAAACGCAGAGAGGACCTCGGCAAAACCCTTCTGGAATGTGGTCTCGAGCATGGATCCCAGTTTTGGAGGATGGGCCATGCACCGCCTGGTCGAGTCCAGTCGAGCCGGGGTCAACCATGATTACATCACCTTGCATTTCAAGACGAAGAAGCACCTGCCTGACCAGGAAACCTGGCAGTCCAATACCCAGCTTGCCATGGGAATGTTGAACAAACCCCAGGTCGATTGGAACCGTTTACGTGAAATGCAAGGCGGCCCTCAATATGAGATCGTCCTCAAGGCCAACCCTGAGTTCCACCCAGTCAAGAGTGAATGGAAAAAACTGGTGGGCAATTGGAAGCATACCCATGAGAACGGTAATTACCGCATCAAGCGCATCACCCCCCATACCGAGCAGCTGGAGATGTACAAGGCCGATGGCACCCTGATTGGCAAGGGGATTTTCCCCATGAAAATCGAGGTCAAGGGAGGGCTCAATCACTTTTACAGTTTCAAGCCCAACAGGACCTATCATTCAATTTACAAGGTAGCCGATGGCAAGTGGTATGAACAGATGCGCGGCATCTGGCGCGATGCAAATGGGAAACCCGATACCTTTCTCGTCTACGAGAAACTCTGAATACGCACGCTTGCCTGTAGATCCATGCACGGAACTCCCGGCCTGGAATGGGAACAGGTGGCATTGATCCATTGCAGCGCCTGATGGCAAGGCGAACAAGCCGGGTTGGTCCAGGAGAATCACCCTCCCTTGATGCGAAATGCTCGAGGGAGGGTTTTTATTGTATCAGCCATGGGTTCTGCTGACATTACACGCTGCTTCAACACTACAGAGGCAGCCTGTTGATGCCAGTCGATTACAAAGTCTGACGAGGGTTGCAATCGTCCCTGATAAGCAGGTATCGCCATGGTGAGATGGCAGCGAGACACTTGAAAAACCGTGGGCAGTTAAACTTCACTACGGATCCCAGCGCATCAGGTTGCGTCTCCACCCGCACCGGCAGGTCCTTTTTGACATGCCCTTTCCCCAGGTCACCTGCTTGACAGCACCGAGGCCCGGGCCCCTGCAGTTCCTGAAAAGGCATGGCTTACCGCGGAGAGGTGACACACGCAGGTTTGTCACCTGGGCCAGGCAGTATCAATGGCTTGAAAATGTGCTACTCCGGTGCCTGCTCGGGCCAAAAACGTTCAATGATATAAAGCCATTGACAGTCCACCTTCCTGACCACCGACGTCCACATGCCATGGATCCCCTTTCCATCCAGCTCGGTTCCCGGGATGTCTTCCACCCAGTAGCCGGATTGAACCGCGAGCGTGGGAGAAAGAAAACGCACCTCCAACTCCGATTCCTTGGTTTGAATATTCGGGTTGTCAGCAAACTTTGCCTGCATCAGGCGCTGAATGGCGTCGCGCCCTTTCACCAGCTTCATGCCGCTTGGGTCAATGCTGTCGGCTTCCAGCGCATAGGTGGCCATGAGGGCTTCCATGTCGTGCGCATTAAACGCCCGTTCCCACTCCATCAGAAGCTGGTGAATCGCAAGCCGGTCTTGAGGACTCCCCGTCCTGGTGGAGACGGAGGTGTCCATCGTGGCACAACCGGCAAGGGAAAGCACAAGGAGCATGGCAGCAATATTAAGTCTCATGAATGTATCTTTTCGAAAGAAAGAGGAAATACAAGTCCCTTGTGGACGAGCTTCAGGTCAATGAGCCCCCCCCTGGACAGCCCTATTCAGACAAACACTGAGCACATTTGCGCACATCATGTTCATGCGAAGCTTGGCTGATCACCCTGAATTCTTCTGACCCCTTTTGAGACAGATAAGCGTGCCTTCTTGTAGACACGTAAAACCCGCACACAACTGACAAATCAACCCACTGAAAAAATCATGATTCGAACCTATCTCCTGCCGACCTTCCTGTTCCTTGGTCTCTTTTCAGTCAACGCAGACCATCACGAGGAAAAACAAGAAAAAGCACTCACTGAGTCTTCCCTCATTCCCGGAACCTGGGTCAGGGACCAGGTACTGGTAGAGGGTGGCATGCGGACATGGAAAAAGGAAATCATTGCAGACGAGGAACCAAATACGTTCGTCGAGACCATCACGACGACCGATGATGACGGATCCCTGAACAGTCACTGGAAGCTGAAATTTCACGTGACTCGTGCCAATGGCCCCACGCTGGTTTTTCGGGGATACCAAATGAACAACCAGGATCTGGAGGACAAAAAATGGAGTGGTTGGCAGGATGCGAATGTCAACTATACCTTTCAGATTGATGAGGCATTCTGGTACGAATTCCGGGACCTCACCCACAAGGGAGGGCTGTTCAAATACAGAAAAGTGAATCAAGAGGCCAAGGGGGCTTACCAAAAAGTCGCAGCCGCCAAGCTCGCTGTCCTGGAACCGATGATCGGTGTCTACAAGGGAAGTGTTCAAATGGCCAACAACGAAAGCTACGGTATTCCCAATGGCTCCAAAGCGATCACGTTTACATGCAAGTGGAATCGTGACAAGACACTCCTCACGGGAACCTGGGCCTTTGACGACGGCAGTTTCGAGGTGCCACTTATCGCAAGCTTCAACCCATTACAGCGCACTGTCATTAAAAATTATCATACTTCAACAGGCAACCAGATTACGGGGGAACTGATCGGCGCCTGGAACAACATCCTTCTCTGGGAGAGAAGCGGTGATACTCCTGGTGGGAAGCTCTA
>JAAZXX010000517.1 GCA_014239995.1 Verrucomicrobiia bacterium | reverse complement strand
CGGGACCTTGGATTTTTCTTCGCGGGTATTCAGCGGCCCGTCGAAAGCCATCTTCCCATTCTGATGGATGAACTTGAGCCATGCTCTCCCATTTGTGTTCAGGTAATGCAATTCGCCCTTGCCCTTATCCTTGACCACGTAATTCCTTACCTCGGAGTTGTTCGAAGTGGATGGGTTTTCGTTCCTTACTACCTTGGTGATGATTTCCTTGGTTTCTGATTCCTTATTTGCATCTGCTGCTTGGCGATGGCCCCCTATCTTCACCGTGCAGGCACATCCTGTCAGGATGAGGCTTACTGCCGTTGCAGGGATCAATGGTTTTATCTTCATGAATATTTCAAAAGTCAGTCCAAGCTTTTCTGTTTGTGAACGGTTCCCCTGGCGGGTGCCCCTTCTTTTTTAAGACATGAGGGCAGAATATCGGGCCTCATATGTGGGTTTGCCGAATGCATGGCAACCAGTTATACCCACCATCTGGAATCATCAAACTCATTTGGTGCCATTTCAATCACAAAAGATCAGATAGGATTCCTTCGATATTTTGCATTATTTGTTTTTCAGGAATGAGATTGGCATACCTCAAGCTGCATGGTTTTTGTGAGTGTCGCGAATAAAGTATCACCCAATTCAAAGCATCAATCCTTGCCACATCTTCTCTGTTTCCACGGGCGGTCTACTCGCGGGGAGTACTGGTCCATCGGCCTGATGATTGCCATGGTCTACGTCGTGGCCATGTTGATTGATGCATCGATTTTTTCCATGGCAATGCATGCGGAAAGTAATCGCCTTTCCATCCCCTGGGCCAGCCTGATTTTTATCATGGGGGCTACGATTCCAACCTTGGCGCTCAATGTGCGCAGATTGCATGACCGGGGAAAGTCTGGATGGTTTCTGTTCCTTGCCCTTATCCCATTGATTGGCACGCTGTGGTTGCTCGTTGAGTGTGGTCTGCTTGGCAGCAAACACAAGAACAACACCTACTAAGTGCACCTGCGCAGTTCTTCGGAGTATTCCAGCCTTGAGTTTAATTATCAAGCATGCCTCGACTCCTTTTGCTTAAACCATCGCCAACAAATACCTTGGCCATTCCCAATAGTGGAAAAGGTTTCCCCTCTGGTCTGAGGCAACCGTCCTATCGCCCCGTTTCCAGTTCAGGGTTATCGTCGTCTAAATGGTTCTTGCTGCTGCCAGGCGACCATTCCATGGCTGATTACGATTCATGGTCCTTGTTTGATACGGTGTCGGTAATTGAAGGATGCCACTCCAAACAGGGTCTCGGGCTTTTATCGGAAGTATGGTTTTTCATGCGCGGTGCGTTCCACTTGCAAACCTTTAGATTGGGAGATCTAAAAACATGAAATTCAAATTGGTATCGTGTTCCTTTTGATTGTCGAAAAAAGGTTCCAATCAAGAGAGAATCACGGAAATGATCAGGTTTGCATGACGTATCAGCGGGTAAGCACTGTGTGCATTTATTCCTGTTTCTAATGAACGATTTACTGCAAGAAAAAGACTTTACTCTTGATAACTGGCTGGGATCAAGCTCGACGCCATTACAAAGTATTGGTAAATTAAAGGGATATCGAATCAGTATTTTTAAATCGATGAAATCAAATCCAATGAGCAAAAATAGCCGCAACGGTTGCAGGCCTTGGTTGGTAGCTCCGTTGATAGCAATCCTGGCCCTGACTTCGATAGATGTCACGTACGCCTTGGAATTTGACGAAGTCATCTATGGCAATTCCACAGGTGAAAGCTCAGGAACTTATGTGCCAAGTGATTCCACAAGAGAGTTTGGGGACGAGGTTCGCTTTGCTCAGGTAGCCTCCCCCATCATCGTGACAGCGCTCAGGTTGGAGTATTTTTCAGATGAAAAGGCGGGAAAGATCGTCGTACGACTGCGTAACAATGATGGCCCAGCAATCGGTGCTTCCGGAGCAAAGACGCCTCTTTCCCTGCTTTATGAGAGCGCCCCCATTGCTCTGGAGACAGGTGCCGCGACGCTCACCATAGCTCCACTAAGTGTTCTGATTCCTGGAAATAGTGTGACGCTCACCGTTCAGTTCAGTGACTTCAATCCAACTCAAACCGTAGGGCTCAAGCTCCGTAACCCTCCTGAAGTGGGAAGCAGCTTTAATGATTTGTGGATCAATGATGGCGGTTGGAGCTTACGTCAGATCCAAGGTAAAGTGGCCAATTTTGCCGTCCGTATCACTGCTGGTCCCGATCGTGTTTCACCAGAGCTTAAAGTCGAAGGCCATACAGTCATCCGGCATCCCCTGGGAACCCGGTTCACCGGCCTTGAAGCATCGGCCAGCGATTTGGTGGATGGGGTGCTGCCTGTCTCGATCGGAGGGCAGGTTAATCCGAATGCCTTGGGTAGCTATGTCCTGACATATACGGCGACGGACGCCGCCGGTAATGGTGTTAGTACCTCAAGGATCATCGAGGTGTATGACCCAACGGCAAGTAACCCGCCCACTGCCTTGAACGACGCTTACGTGTTGAATGAAGATAGCCAGTTGAATGTGTCAGCCGCCGCGGGTCTGTTCAACAACGATTCGGTTGGAGGTGATGCAGGCTTGCTGACGCTTGTATCAAGTACTGCACCCCAGAATGGATCTGTCTCCATCCAGCCCAATGGAGGTTTCCGTTACACTCCAAATTTGGATTTTAACGGTGAAGATTTTTTTACATACAGCATTGTGGACAGCGAATATGCTGACGACAGTGCTCCAGTGACTTCCTCGGCCAAGGTCATCCTCACGGTCCAGCCGGTAGATGACCTTCCGGCAGCGATGAACGATGACTACACAGTGAATGAGGACAACACCCTGACGGTGTCTGCCGGCAGAGGTGTCCTTATCAACGACAACGTGGGTGGAGACGGTGGAACCCTGGCGGCGACGAAGGTCGTCGACCCAAGTCATGGAACCCTGACACTGGACCTGTTCGGGGGGTTCACCTACATTCCAAACCTGGATTTTAACGGAGAAGATGTCTTCACCTACAACATCACCGACAGCGATGGGGACGCGGACACCGCGACAGTGGCGATCACGGTCCATCCGGTGCATGACGTTCCCTTGATGGCGGATGATGTTTACGAAATGGATGAAGATGCCCAGCTGATTATCTCGAGCGCAGCAGGGGTGCTTGCAAACGACGCCATTGGAGGGGATGGCGGACAGTTAGCTGTCATAGAAAACACACAGCCGCAGAACGGGACACTGCGCGTGGCACCCGATGGCAGTTTCAGCTATACTCCAAGGCCGAATTTTTTTGGTGAGGATGTTTTTGTGTATGCCATCGCAGACCAGGATGGGACTCAC
>JAAZXX010000516.1 GCA_014239995.1 Verrucomicrobiia bacterium | reverse complement strand
CTGCATTCATGCACATGGTGGATCGTCAACTCGGTGAAATAGTCGGATTGTTAGAGGAACTTGAATTGGAAGAGAACACGGTTTTTTTCCTCAGCGGGGACAACGGTGGTCAGGCTTACTTCAAGACCGAGGAACGTCCCCACGGTTTTTTTGGTCCAAATTTAAACCCAGTGACCGGTCAGCGCTTTCGCGGTGGTAAAGGTTCCTTGTATCAAGGTGGACTTAAAGTACCCTTTCTGGTGAGGTGGCCCGGTATGATCAAGGCAGGTAACAGAAAAATGGCTTTCCCTTGTTGGCACGAATGAACTGCATCGACGCCTTGAAAATTTCATGCTGCGCGTGGGTTTCGCCTTTATAAAAGCTGGTGCCATCGTTTCCTTTCAAGGGGATCTCACGGCTGTTACGGATGAGATAGCGCGGATAAAAGGTATGGGCGTGGACCTGGTCGTAAAAACCGAAGAACACGTCAAATCCGTGCTTTTCCGGAACGCCGGAAGTTCCGCGCCCTCCGATCCCCCACTTACCAAATCCCCCCGTGACATAGCCCTGCTTCTTGAGCATGCTGGCAAGGGTGGGTTCACCCTCTCGAATAGGTGAGAATCCATCGTTCACACGCATGGAGCTGTGCCCCGTGTGCTTACCTGTCAACAACACGCATCGGGTCGGGCCACAGACAGGCGCACCAGCCAACGCCTTGGTAAATCGCATTCCCTGACTCGCAAAACGATCGATATTAGGGGTGAGCAGATCACGATGCCCCATGTGTCCAGATTCAAAATAACCCCACTCATCCAGCATCAGGTAAATGACATTGGGGCCTTGGGACGCCAAGGCCAGCGTACAAGCCAACATGTGAAGTAAAAGCAGGTATCTGTAGATCATGGTATATCGGTGGCTTGCTGAGCAGAACGTCCTTCACGTTGATATCCTTCAAGGATTCGGTAAAGCCTTGAAACCACATCAGGGTGAACCAACGCAAGATCATTGGTTTCCTTGGGATCGAAACCAAGGTGGTATAGTTGGTGACTTTCATTCCTTCCCAGGACCAATTTCCAATCACCGCTGCGAATGGCGAACTGTCCACTGCCACTGTGATGCACTACCTGGCCGCGGTTGGGCAGTCCGGTGGTCTTACCAAGTAGCAATGGGAGAATATTGAAACTATCCTCGGCAGCCTCAGGTGGCAACTCGGCACCCGTCATGGCAGCGACAGTCGCCATGAAATCATTCAGGCACACTGTTTCATCACACCTTGATCCGGAGGGAACCTTTTCAGGCCAACGTACAATAAAGGGTACTCGATGCCCTCCCTCGTAAACCGAACCCTTGGAACCTCGCCATGTCGCATTCAGCTCCACCCCGTGGGATTCCAGGTGCTGAAAGTTCGCAAAACCTGCAGCCGTCCCGTTGTCAGCCGTAAAGATAACCAGGGTCTCCCTTGATATGTTACTTTGATCAAGGGACTCAAGCACCTCGCCAACCACCCCATCGGTCTCGAGCAGAAAGTCCGCATAATCGCTGATACCACTCCTGCCCTTGAATCGATGGCTCGGCGCGATCGGGGAATGGGGTGACGTCAGGGGCAGATAAAGAAAGAACGGTTTGTCTTGATGCGCATGAGCGCGGATCCATGCACAAGCCTTTTCAGCTAATTTTGGCAGAATATGGTCCAGCTTCCAGCCAGGCACCATCGGCCCGGGATGGCCAAACATTTTTTGTGGCTTGGATCCGCTTGGATGCCCCATGAGCCGATCATTTTCAATCCATGCATAGGGTGGAAAATTTGGCACGGCAACGCCGAAGTAGCTATCAAATCCGTGCTGAAGGGGCCCGTTGGCAATACGCTTCGAAAAATCGATCCTTGCAGCGGTTCTTTTGACCCGTTGGCTTCCATCATCTTTTCGAAAATATGTGTCCGTCAATTGAATATGATCGTTGGCAATCTTGCCTCCGGCATCGAGCCAACTCATACCAAGATGCCACTTCCCGATAATGCCCGTATGATAACCTTGCTGCTGCAGCAGTTCGGCAACAGTCAGGCGTTCGCGACGTATGAGTGGTTGCCCCCACTCCCAGAGCACGCTGCGTTTGAGTTTCGTTCGCCAGCAGTAGCGCCCGGTAAGGATCCCATAGCGTGTAGGCGTGCAGACCGCCGCGCCAGAATGCGCGTCAGTGAACACCATGCCTTCCCTCGCAAGTCGATCAATGGAAGAGGTCTTGAGGGACCCCATGGAGGGATTCAACGCAGACACCGAGTCATACCCCATGTCGTCAGCAAGAATGTAGACAATGTTGGGCCCCGCTGTGTGGGCTGCGACCATGTCGAGTGGGCAGAGCAGCATCGCGATGAGGACATTCCAAATCTTCTTCATGACATGCCTTCAGTCATTGTTTATGAACATGGTCGGGTTTGTTTTTTATCTCATCTTGCTTGAATGGGCCAGGTCTGGACCCCGACGCTTTTGGCCCAGGCCTTCCAACGTGTGGCCATCGCGGCCACACGTTGCGGTTGCACTTGCGCCAGGTCGTTCCACTCGGTGCGATCGGCCTGCAGGTCGTATAGGGACCAAGGTCGGGCGTGCGCCCTGACCAATTTCCATTTTCCATCGCGCATGGCAGCATTGCCCTGATGTTCAAAGAATATTCCCTCCGGGCGCTCTAGGCGCCCTCCGCTCAAGATGGGGCTCAGGCTTCTTCCGGCGGGGCGTATCAACTTGTTTCCACGGCGACTGGATGGGTAACGGGCATTGGCAAGCTCAATGCAGGTTGGAAGCAAGTCGATCACGTGCCCCGTTTGACGGGTGATGGAACCGTTGAGTCGTTCGGGGATTCCCTCGGGCCAATGGGCAATCAGGGGTGTCGCGATTCCCCCCTCGTGGGCGAACATCTTGAATTTGCGAAACGGCGTGTCGCAAAGGTTTGCACCAGCGACACCAAAGCTGTTGTAGGAATTCGGAGTTCCAGTGCGCGCCTTGGGATCACCGCCACGCGCCCCCGTGAAACCGGTTGGACCGGATTCTGCACTGGCACCGTTATCGGATAAAAAAAGGATCAGCGTACGCTCAAACTGCCCGAGTTCCTTGAGTTTGGCCACCACACGTCCCATACCGCGATCTACCAGATGCACCATGGCGGCGTGCGTCGCCATGCGCAGATCCATTTCATCTTGATTCTCCAGTTCAGACCATGCGGGAACCGTTTCTTCTTGTGGTGAGAGTTTTGTGTGGTTTTCAAATAACCCCATCTGCAACTGCCTTGAGAAACGTGCTCTCCGTGCCGATTCCCACCCATCAGCATAGCGTCCTCGAAATTTGGCGATTTCCTCTTCTGGTGCA
>JAAZXX010000515.1 GCA_014239995.1 Verrucomicrobiia bacterium | reverse complement strand
CAGTTTCTGGTAATTGGGATCCTTTGACCTGTTTTCCACCGCAATGGCAATGGTATCTGGGTTGACAAAACGGCAGCAGTCATCCACGTGTCCATGGGTGTCATCACCTTCAATGCCCTCGCATAGCCAGATCGTGTGGGTGACCCCAAAACAGGTGTGGAAAATCCTTTCGTAATCCACGTTTGTGAGCCCTGGATTGCGTGTTTGAGTGGATGGGTCCAACAGGCACTCGCGGGTGGCAAGCAGGCTCCCCTTGCCATTGGAATCGATGGCACCGCCCTCCAGGACCACCTTTTTGCCCCTGTAGATGATTTGTTCCGTCCGCATGCCCAGATCATCGGCTACCCTTGCGGGAACGGTTCTGTCCAAGCGAAAATCTGGATACTTGGCCCAGGCGTTGAAGTTGAATGACAGGCATAGACGTTGCTCACCATCGTAGACGACGATGGGGCCGGAGTCCCTCATCCAGCTGCGATTGGTCCTGCATTGGATGTAGTGGATCGCATCGACGTTTGCGGCAGATTTTTCAAGTTTTCCATGCACCTTGTCGCGGGTCCTTGTATCTGCGACAAGGAGGTAGACTTTCTCAGTTGCAGCGATTTTTGCAATCAAGTCCACGAAGGTCCACTCGATAGCTTGGTACTTGCCAGGCCAGTCGCTGCCCTTGTGTGGGTAACACAACAGAATACCGTCCTGGTGTTCCCATTCAGCGGGAAAGCGCCGCGGATCCCTTACGGACTCAGGGCTTGATGGCTCTTTGATTGATGGCTTCATAGGCATCCACCCGGCGATCCCTGAGAAAAGGCCAGTTCTGGCGGATATTTTCCAGGTGCTTTGTGTCCACTTCAGCGTATAGGATTTCTTCTGTATCCGTACCGGCCTGTGCAAGGATTTCGCCTTGTGGGCCGCTGATGAAAGAGGAGCCCCAGAACTCAATGCCGTCCGAGTGAGGGAGGTAGGATTCAAGGCCGATCCGGTTGGCGGCGGCTACGTAGATACCGTTGCAAACGGCATGGCCTTGCATGGCGTGCATCCATGCCTCCTTCTGGGTATTTCCGAAGATGTCCTTTTCCTTTGGAAGCCAACCGATGGCCGTTGGATAAAAGAGAGCCTCGGCTCCCTGAAGCGCCGTGAGGCGTGCTGCTTCCGGAAACCATTGATCCCAGCAGATCAGGGTGCCAATCCTGCCAAACTGGGTCTTGGCCGTTGTGAATCCAGCATCTCCGGGAGTGAAATAGAATTTTTCGTAGAAAAGTGGGTCATCGGGAATATGCATCTTTCGATACATGCCTGCTTCTTGACCATCTTGATCGATCGTACAGGCACTGTTGTGATAAACCCCCGGCATACGACGTTCGAAAAACGGCAGGATAATCACCACCCCCAGTCTTTTTGCAAGTGCGGAAAATGTCTGAAAGGAAGGTCCGTGAAGAGGCTCGGCCAGGCTGAAATTGGCAGCATCTTCCTCCTGGCAGAAATAATGGCTGGCACACAACTCCGGGAGGCAGATGACCTGGGCACCTCCATGGCTTGCCTTCTCGACCCATTCCTGACACTTGGGGAGATTATGTTCGGGAGTGTCATTCAGGTTGAGCTGAATGACAGCGATTTGATAGGGCTTCATGTGCTGCTATGATTCCACGGTTTCCTATTTCAGGAGGGCGGTCATTGCGTCGCACAAGCAGTTAACTTTGCCGGCAAAGTGACCGAAGCATCACGCAACTAGGTCCAGACCGATTCCTTGAGTCCGCAATTTATGGGTAAATGGAAAGCCTTTGCAAGCTGAACTGGAAAACACAGTGCAGACGGGTCCTGATGCTGCTGGGGAAGTTTGATGATGCATCCTCACAATCATGTTGGGTTCCTTCCACGTGATCCGTTTCATGGCATGTTGATTTGTTTTTTTGTGGGGAGATGGTCCGTTGTTTCTCGCCTTCTCAAAAGATATTATCCGTCCAAGTCAACGACTTTTCCTGTGAAAACAAACGTCTTGAGGCCGTAGAAGGGAAACTACCTGATGCCAAAAGTGGTGAACGTGTTCGGTGAGGTGACCCTCATCAATGCCTATCTTCGACTGTTGGCTCAACGACAGAAGAACGCTGTTCAGACCGTCCATCCACTTGGTGGAGTGGTGACAGATGGACCTTGCTGGCTGGGACCAGCATCGAGTTGAGAGCAATGACCTAAATTACTTTGCAGTAACCATTCCAACGATGGCCCAGAGGGATCTCGCAAGGGGGACAGAAAAGTCAGGGCTTCTTCCAGGGTTGTGGCGCTCATGCCTTTCGCTGGACAAGGATCCCAGTCTCCAAGGGGATGATGTGGGAGGATTTCTTTCACCCGATTGCCCGAAACAGGCTTGTCAGAGGATCTACGGTTGATTAACTTACAGACATACCACTCCAAGCAAACGCGTTTAAAAGACATGAAAGTATACTCACGAAAACAGCGAACAGGTTTTACCCTGATTGAACTTCTTGTCGTCATTGCCATTATTGCCATCCTCGCAGGCATGCTTTTGCCAGCCCTTTCCAAGGCCAAAACCAAGGCTCAGGCGATTGTCTGCATGAACAACCTCAAACAGCTGGGTTTGGCATGGTACATGTATCCAAACGACCATGATGACAAGTTAGTTCCCAACGGTTGCTGCGGTACCCAGGTGGGATGGGTGGAGGGCTGGCTTCAAACACCCAGGGATGCGACCAACGTGAACCTCCTGATGGCTCCCAAGGGGCTCCTTTGGAATTACAACCAGTCCCTCAAAATCTATAAATGCCCGGCGGACAAGAGCACTGTGAAGTTTGGTTCGGGCAGAGGGCAACCCAAAAGTCAAACCTTACACCCGCGTGTGCGAAGCATGTCCATGAACGGGTGCATGAACGGTGACAGCTGGTATACCAAGGAAATTGATAAGGATTTTTACACCTTCCGTAAACAGTCTGGCGTGATCAATCCAGCCAACAAGTATGTTTTTCTGGATGAGCATCCCGATGCCATTGACGATGGATATCACCTGACCCTTGTGAACCGGGGAAATCAGTGGGGAAACATGCCAGCCAACTATCATGCGGGTGCCTGTGGTTTTTCCTTTGCTGATGGACATTCGGAAATCAAGAAATGGCGCGATCCGGATACGCTCTCGAAAGAGATTGTTTCCAACCCGAGGGGCCCGCGGGACGTCCCCTGGCTGCAGGTTCGCACGACAGAACCCAAGCGCAGTGACATTACGTGGCCACCCTCCCCGTGAAGAGATATGGGGCGTGGGCTTAAGCGCATGCCGTGTAGCCGCACAACAGTCGCGTGACTGATCCAAGTCGTTCCCACTGGAGACGGGGCCAATGTCTCCTCAAGACGTGCTGCCAGTCAG
>JAAZXX010000514.1 GCA_014239995.1 Verrucomicrobiia bacterium | reverse complement strand
TTCCCTGAACTTCCCTGAATGAGAATGATGGGGTAGGATTGGATTCACGGTTCATCATACCGTTATGACTGCAAACGGCATCCATAGTATCAATCGATTGCCTAGACTGTTCTTTAAGTTGTTTGCTTGGGGCATTATGGGCTTTGTATGCGCACAGACTGCATACGCAGTTCCAGTGGATACAAAGTCTTACGATCCGGCCAGTGGGGTGGTGGTGAAGATTGCCGGCAAAACACTCGTCATGGGGTGGGACACGCCGGAGGGTTCAACGGAGTTGACGCTCAATCTTTCGGGGAAAGGAGCTCTGGTTCGATCGATTACCGTGGCACCGGGCAATGGAAAGCCTGTCGAAGTTTTGCGCGATATCGATCCGGTGACCATATTGACTGTAGGACAACGTGACTTAAAGAAACGTGGTGGCTGGACCATTTTCTTTGATCGTACCAGCCGTAAACCCAGTGAATCGGGGCCGCTCACCCTTAAACTCAAGTCTGCAATCGTGCGAAGTGTGGGCCGCCGATGCATCGTCGAGCTTGACGGACTTGAGGGGCAATCCTTTTCAGGGAAACTTCGTTTCACGCTTTATGCCGGCTGTGACCTGATTCATCTGCAGGCGGTTGTTCAAACGAAGAAGGACGCCCGTGCCTTGCTCTACCACTCTGGACTAACCTGTGACCCGGCGGATAAAGCTGTGTCTTGGATTGGGCTTGATGACAAGGTGCATCGGGTCGACGCGACCGCACAACTTGCAGAGCCTGAGAAGGTGCGCAACCGCACGATTGCTCTAGAGACCAAGGACGGTTCCCTCGCGGTCTTCCCCCCGCCGCACCGTTATTTCTATCCATTGGACGAAGCTTATAACCTTGGATTCACCTGGCGTGGGAATGATTTCATGGATCACGTTTCAGGATTCGGCATCGGTGTCCGTCAGGACCTCCAGGGAGATGGTCGCTGGGTGCCCTGGTTCAATGCGCCGCCTGGCACAAAGCAGGAGTTGGGTATTTTCTGGCTTGCTTCGCTTGACCGGGGCAACAAGCTTTTTGATCGCGTGAAAGCCTACACGCACGGGGATCGCTTTCCTGGAGTGCAAGGCCACAAGACTTTTACCAGTCATTATCACATCGAGCACACCCTTGATGTTCTCAAGGGGCAGCAGAACGTGACCTCCGCTGAAGTTGTCCCCACGTCGCGTCAAAAAGAGCAAGACTGGCGATACTCTCTGACGCTCCCGTCGAAGGATTGGATGCAACCCGCCTTCGATGACCAAAAATGGAAGACGGGGCAAGGTGGATTTGGCAAGAAGGGGACGCCCGGTCTGCGACTGGGTACGGATTGGAATACGCAGGATATATGGTTGCGCAGGATCTTCAAACTCAAGGAGATTCCGGCTGACGAACTCAAGCTGTCGTTGTTGTACGACGAGGACACAGAGATCTATCTAAATGGTGTATTAGCGTTCTCCGTGAAAGGATTCTCCAAAAGATATCGCGAAGTGCCCATCAGTCCGGAGGCTCGAAAAGCTCTGAAGAAAGGCGACAACCTGATGGCTGTTCACTGTTGGAATGACGGAGGCGGACAGGCAATTGACGCGGGACTGGTGCGACCCGCGAGAATCGATCGCCCCCCGAAAACGTACAAGCCCGAGTTCGTGGGCGTATTCAAGAAGGCAGGAGTCGATATCGTTCATCTGGCAGAGTTCCACAACCGGCTTGGCCGTGACCGGCGTGATCCGGATAAGGCTTTGCCGTTGCTCAAACTTCTTCACGACGAGTGCGTCAGGCTGTCTGACGAACAGTTTCTCCTGCTCCCGGGCGAAGAACCCAACGTGCATCTTGGCGGCCATTGGATTAGTTTTTTCCCGCGTCCGGTGATGTGGGTATTGAATCGATCCAAGGATAAGCCTTTCGTGGAGGATCACCCCCGGTTTGGTCGTGTCTATCACGTTGGCAGCCCCGAGGATGTCCTGAAACTGATGGAGTGTGAGAGGGGACTGATGTGGGCGGCTCATCCGCGAATCAAGTCCTCAACCGGTTATCCTGACCTTTATCGGGATAAGCCATTCTTCAAATCCGATCGTTATCTTGGTGGAGCCTGGAAGGCCATGCCCGCTGACCTCTCGAAATCACGCCTAGGTTCGCGCGTGCTGGATCTTCTGGATGATACATCCAACTGGGGGGCCAAGAAGTACATCGTCGGCGAAGTTGATATTTTTCAGGTTGATCGAACCACAGAATTCTATGCGCATGCGAATATTAATTATTTGCGTCTGGACCGCATTCCCCGTTTTGAAGAGGGCTGGGAGTCGGTCCTGAAAGCGTTGCGAGATGGTGCCTTTTTTATTTCGACTGGAGAGGTGCTAATGCCTCGCTTTACGATTGGTGGAAAGCAATCGGGCCAAACCTTAAAGCTTGATGCATCGGGCCGCGCTGAGCTTGAGGTCGGGCTAAGCTGGACATTCCCTATGGCTTTCGCCGAGCTCATCATGGGCGATGGAAAGCAGGTGCACCGCAAACGGATCGACCTGACTGGGACTGGGGCCTTCGAAAAACAAACACTTAAGACAACACTCAACTTGAGCGGAAAGTCCTGGGTTCGTTTAGAGGCGTGGGATGTGGCGGCCAATGGGGTTATCTCCCAGCCGGTGTGGTTGGAGTAAGATCGTTGTCTTGTGGAGTCGGTTTTGCGCGCTAAAAAATTTGCGAGTCATCTGAACTTCCTTGATTAACTTTCATCTTCAGTGTTCAAGCCTTAAGAATTCGGGATCGTCAAATATCCGAAGAGATATAAAGTCTCAGATGAAGCTCATTGAATCTGTTGTGTGAATCACACTCTCCATAGCTTGATCCAATCTATCGAATCCGGGAACGCTGTTATCCTCATCAAATGCTCGGAGCTGGAGTTTTGGGAAAAACTATTAGCTCATAAAAAACATTCGTCGGGGAGGTAAAGAAAACTCCTATCGTTTAGGCGAGCAAGCCTTTCAAAGGTCCAGTACTATCAGCAAATCGCTCCATACCTGTACCCATTAACTGAGCTTGCGAGAGCCACAAATTGGCCAGTGGTGTTTTTTCAGGACAATTAAGGATGCGGCCTGTCTTGATTCTGCCGTTAGCAGAACCTGCCACAATAATTGGAAGCTCATCCATTGTGTGGTCTTTTCCATCTCCCAATCCTGAACCCAAAGTAATCATGGAGTGATCTAAAAGGGTGCCTTCACCCTCCTTGATCGCATCCAACTGTTCCAACACTTCGGCAAACAGCTCCACATAAAACCGGTCAACTTGCGCAAGAATCTTTTTTATGTCTTCTCTGCCTTGCGAATGGGTGAGTCCATGATGTGATTTCGTAAAATTCAATTCATGAAATCGCTGCGGCGTTC
>JAAZXX010000513.1 GCA_014239995.1 Verrucomicrobiia bacterium | reverse complement strand
TTGAATTTATCTGAACCTGCTGCCGAAATGATTCATGTCACGATCGTTTCGGAAAATGGTTCTGCCATGGCCGGGGAAGATTATCAGACTGTTTCAAAAATGGCTCATTTTCCCCCTGGAGCGACTTCTGCAAGTATCTGCATCAGCCTCCAGGGTGATCTGGATTGGGAACAAGATGAATCCTTTGAATTGATTCTTTCAAATCCCATGGGCGCGGTTTTAGCGCAGGATCGCATGACCATAACCATTTTGAACGACGATGCGCAGTCCGTACCAGAACAGGTTCCTGGCGAAGAAATTGCTTTCGACTGGGTCGTCAATGACAACTGGGGTAGCGGTTATGTGGCTGCTGCCACCATCTACAACCACACAGACACCCCCGTTTCCGACTGGACGGTTTCATTCGATCTTGATGTTTCCATCGTCAATTACTGGAATGCCTCAAACGCATCGAAGAGCGGGGTGAGACATTCCTTCCACCATGCTGCGTGGAATGGCATCATTCCGCCTGGAGGTTCAGTGAGTTTTGGATTGCAGGCGTCCAGTAGTGCCGATTTGGAGCCCGTCAATATCGTCATCAATGGCGAATCATTATCAGTTGAAGATGACTCTGCTGATCCAGACATCATTGAAGGCGCTCCACTGGAGGTGTTTGTCATCCATGCCTGGGGTAACGGGTTTACTGCCGAAGGAAGTATGTTTGTGGAGAGCGGTGTCGAAGGCTGGCAGATTGCCTTCGATTTTCCATACGCCATCACCGATATATGGAACGCGACCATGGTGGATCAGAGCAATGGTCGTGTCGTGGTTCGGGACTCCGGTTACAACGCCTCCGTGTCAGCTGGGGGCGAAATTGTATTTGGTTTCAACGCGTCTGGAGCGGGCCTGGATACGGCCCAGATAATCTACCCTGCTCAAACCGAGTTGAGCGCTCATGCCCACGTGGAGGGTATTGCAGATTGACGCAATACAAGGATCAAGTTTCCGAAATCCGGTCCATTGAAATATGAGCCTCTGGGGCAACTGAAATGCCACGGATGATGAAAGAAATAAGATCCTCAAGCAAACAGAAGATCCGTATCCTCAGGGAAGCTTGGAGTAGTCGGAAAATATTTGAGCATGATTGCTGGGCTCTCCTGCTCAGGATGCTCTTGCCTGTCGCATGGTCGGGTTGAGGCGTTTTTTTATAGGGGAAGTGTTGAACTGTTCGGCATCCTCTGGTTGGATAAGGTTTATTCTCAGCGTACGTTTGTTGGCAATGATCATGCCTTGGACAGTACCAAAGCTTCATGAGAGTGAAACTGGGATTGGCGTTTTCTGTATGCGACCACAGCCGCTTGTCTGCAAAAGTGGCTCAGGCTCGCCCCATAAGTGTCATTAGGTCTTTCTATTTAGATTTTTTTACTATTTTCAATGACCGTATTGAGAGTGTTTTTACATGAAAAAATGTGTCGGTGAACTTAATTTGACTTCAGGATCCTGTGATCATTGGATGCCCGAAAGAACCAGACCGGGGGCTGGCATCGACGCTGGTCGGTCGAGGGTTATGGCAACAATGGCCCTTGGTCTCATCTGTCTCTGTTTTGGCATTTCCGTAAATCGCCTGTCCGCTTCAGCGGATTCGGTCGTGGTCTTCAATGAGGTCCAGTATCATCCTGCCACCGATGGGGTGGAGTGGATCGAGTTACGGAACCTGATGGGGGTTCATGTCGATCTATCCGGCTGGAAATTGGCAGGCGGAATCGATCTGTTTTTTGAGGAAGGGACACGCATTGCCGGACGTGGACGTCTCCTTGTGGCTGCTGATCCCACTCACGCAGACCTGAGCGGAAAAGGTGTCTATACGACTCCTTTTACCGGTCGATTGAACAACGGCGGCGATTCGATTCGCCTTGAGAACAATAGCGGGCGCGTCATGGATCGCCTCGAATATCGAGACGACGGGGACTGGCCGGTAGGGCCTGACGGCTCCGGCGCAACTCTGGCGAAGCGGAACGAGGACACAGCGGAGGGTGGCTCGCAAAACTGGCGTGCGAGTGCGGAACTAGGCGGTACGCCCGGACAGCCGAATCAGCGAAGCCTTCAATCTTCTCCTGTTGAGGTCAACCTTGTGTTGCTGGATTCCGATTGGAAGTTTTACGCTGGTGCGGATCCGCCGTCGCCGGATTGGAGAAAGCTTGATGATGACGCCCAGGCCTGGGCGCCAGGCGTGGGCATTTTTCATTCCGGAAAGCAATGGACAGGCTTGGTTGGTGAGGGCCCTTCCGGTTATTGGCCCCTCGACCAGACATCCGGCATGCGAGCTCCCAACGTGGCGGGAGGTCGCAACGGCCGCTTGTACAACGGGCCCAAATGGGTCGTGGACCAGGTAAGGGGACGTGTGCTGGAGTTTGATGGTAACGATGACTACGTGTCCACCCTCGCCAGCATTCCCAAGATCACGTTGGAAAATGATTTTACCTGGGCATTCTGGGCCTACCCCGAGAATCCCGGAAATGTCAATGTGATCGTTGGTAATCGATACAGCCCCAGCGGTGGGGATTTTTCACCCAGGGAGTTCATCAAGTTCACCAACGCCGCCTTCGAGTTTCATCGGGCATCGTCTGGTGAAGATATCGATTACCTTGACTTCCCTGTCAAGGCCTGGGCCCATCACGCCGTGACAAAAACCGGGCCTCAAATGATCTATTACCGGAACGGCGTCTCGATGGGGCAACAGGTTATTTCCAGTGGCTTGAACCATCCTCAGCCCTTGTATTTCGGTGGGGACCAGAAACGGGAGACCTGGGCCGGACGACTTGACGATGTGGCGATCTGGGAGGCGGCTCTTCCCCCCGAGTCGATCAGGGGCCTGGCGGATGGAACCTACAAGCCCGATAACGCCCCGACAATCTCGGGGAACCTGGGGGAAATGGGATCGCAATTGTCCGGCGAGGGTTCCACCGCCTACTTCAGGAAGCGATTCGAGTTTGTCGGGGAATTGAACCGGACAATCGCTTCCTTCCAGGCCCTGGCTGCGGACGGTCTTGTTCTCTATTTAAACGGGATTGAGATTCATCGCTCGAATTTGCCCGCTGAAGCGATCAACCATCACACTCGAGCGAATGCCGCAGTGACAGCGCCCGCATTAAGCCAGGAATATCCTCTCCCCGAAGGCGTGTTGAGGTATGGGGATAACGTTCTTTCTGCTGAAGTTCACATGGCGGATGCGCGTCTAGCCAACCTGATATTCGGCGTTTCACTGACTGCATCCACCTCTCCCATCGATCCAGGTGATTCCATCGGGATTGTCTTCAGTGAAATCAGTGCCGCATCCGATCCTTCGTTTCAAATCGAGATGCTTAATCCAACCGGTCTGGAAACTGATTTCAGCGGTTTGGAGCTTCGTT
>JAAZXX010000512.1 GCA_014239995.1 Verrucomicrobiia bacterium | reverse complement strand
GATTCTGCTGGTGGTCAACGCATGCAACTTTGTCGACAATATGAACGGACTTTGTGCAGGCCTCGGGGTCATTAGCGCCTTTTTCTTTGGTTTGCATGCGTCCTCCCAGGAGCATTACCTGGTGGCAAGTCTTGCATTCGCCATATGTGGCGCATTACTTGGTTTCCTGCCATTTAATTATCCCCGGGCAAGGTCTTTCCTGGGAGATTCAGGAAGTCACCTGATCGGTTTTATGATGGCAATACTTTCCATCCTCCCTCACTTTTACCATGCAGGATATCCCCATCGGCACGCCGTCCTGAGTCCACTGATCATCCTGGGGATTTTCCTTCTCGACTTTGCATGGATCATTACATTTCGAACCTTGAACGGGCTGCCTGTCTACACCGGGGATAACAACCACCTGTCGCATCAAATGGTCCGCGGTGGCATGGCCCAGCATCGCGCCGTTGCCATACTCTGGCTGTTTCAAATTTTTCTTGGATTATCCTCCATTGCGCTGCTCATGTCATGATTTGATGAATGGGTTCCGCACCCTCGACACCAACGAGCCGCTGGTCAAGCCCTGCATAAAAGTAACTTAGATCCATCGGATTCAATCCCATGAGGCTCAGTATGGTCGAGTGGAGGTGCTTGACGTGGAATCGATGCGACACCGCCCTGCTACCGAGCTCATCTGTTTGCCCCACACTAACCCCTCCCTTGATGCCACCACCAGCCATCCACATGGTAAATCCATAGGCATTATGATCGCGCCCTGTGCCCTGGGCATACTCGGCAGTGGGTTGACGACCAAACTCTCCTCCCCAGATAACAAGGGTCTCGTCCAGCAAACCACGTTGCTTGAGATCCTTAAGCAGGCCAGCAATCGGTTTATCCGTATTACCCGCATGCCAATCGTGATTCTTTTTCAAATCACCATGAGCATCCCAATTCTGATCGTTGTGAGCCCCACCGGAATAGATTTGGGTAAATCGCACCCCTCGCTCGACCAATCGACGGGCGAGAAGACATTTCTTACCAAAATCCTCGGTACGCTCCTGGTCGATGCCATACATTTCCTTGATGTACTCAGGCTCTCCCTGAACGTCTACTGCTTCTGGAGCGGTGGATTGCATTTTGTAGGCAAGTTCATAACTTGCGATACGCGCCGCCAGGTTACTGTTGTCGATGCGCTTAGACAAATGTCCATGATTGAAGTGGTTGAGGTGCCTTAAGAGAATCTCCTGCTCACTGGCTTCCATATCTCGTGCATTTCTAAGGTCAAGAATAGGAGAGCCCTTGGGGCGAAAAACCGTTCCCTGGTAACTCGCCGGCATGTAGCCACTGGTCCAGTTGGAAGCACCACTGATGGGGCCTCCAGATTGATCCAGCATGACGACATATCCCGGAAGGTTGTCGTTCGCAGTGCCTAGGCCATAATTGACCCACGAACCAAGCGAAGGTCGTCCACTGAGGATCTGGCCGCTGTTCATCATCAGCATGGCAGAGCCGTGAATGGGGGAATCCGCGGTCATGGAGTGAACAAAGGCAATGTCATCCACGTGCTCAGCCACGTTTGGAAACAATGAGGAGACCCACTTCCCTGTCTGTCCATATTGTTTAAACCCCCACTTCGGGCCAACCACGCGGCCTTGTTTTTTGTGGCCTCCCCTTCCAAAAGTCTTCACGTCAATGGTTTTGCCATCAAGCGGGTAAAGGTCGGGTTTGTAGTCAAAGGTATCGACATGACTTGGTCCACCATACATGAACAGGAAAATGACGTGTTTGGCCTTGGGGGCAAAGTGAGGTGAACGCGACCTCAATGGTTCATTCCATGGAGTTTCCCCGTCCGCAGCCACCAATTCTTGGGAAAGAAACCCGTCCTTTGCCAAAAGCCCCGTCAAGGCCAGTGATGTGAATCCACCACCCATGTGATGCAGGAATTCACGCCGAGTACGACGGCAGAAACTGGGGGCCGGTTTTAAGTGTCTGGAGTTGGAGTTGGAGTTCATTTGAATCATTCTTTGTTTTTTGGGGGAATTCAATCGAGATAGACAAATTCATTCATATTGAGGACCAGAAGGCTGAAACGCTGCAATGCCTGATGCTTATTTAAGCTCAGTGTGTCCATAAGCTCCCTCAACATGGTTGTTCCACCGGATATCTCATCCTTTGATGGTTCACGCGAGGTCGCTAAATGCAGGGCGCGTGCCACCTGCCCTTCTGCGGTGCTTTCTTCTGATTCCAGACGCTGGGCAAAAGCCTCGGCCTGGTCGTTGAGAAAACTGCTGTTGAGCATTGTCAGGGCCTGTGTGGGGACGGTAGTAGTAAAACGAACAGCACAGGCAGAATCTGTATCTGCCATATCGAAGGTCTTGAGAATCGGCTCATGAAGGGATCGCTTGATATATACATAAATACTTCTCCGATTCTGCTGATCCTCGCTGGAAACCCCCCAAGCGGCATGGGGTCTGGAGGCAGTTGCAAGCACCTCTTCGGGAACTGGCGTGTAGATACTCCGACCTCCCATTTGCAGGTTCAGTTTCCCGGCAATGTTGAGGATCGAGTCACGGATTTCCTCTGCGGTCAAACGCCGCATGTTGAATCTCCAGAAAAAATTATTTTCCGGATCCAGCGCAAGGGCATTGTCTTTTCCACGTGAGGACATCTGATAGGCCTGCGAGAGCATGATTGTTTTATGGAGTTTCTTGAGACTCCAATCATTCTCCATCAGTGAATTTGCCAACCAGTCGAGCAACATTGGATGTGTGGGCTGTTCACCATTTTGTCCAAAGTTACTTGGAGATCGGCTTAGACCACGTCCGAAATGAAATTGCCACATTCGGTTCGCCATGACTCGAGCTGTAAGGGGATTGTCCTTCCGGACAAGCCATTCGGCAAGAACGCGCCGTCGTCCACTGGTCTGGGCATCCTCCCTGGGAAGGGGAATCTCCGGATCCTTGAAGCCCAAGATGGCAGGGAAACCGGGTTGAACCTCAGGCCCTTTGGAATGCGCATTACCTCTGAGAAGAACGTGGGTCGCGGCAACATCGGCACCATTTTCTTTGATCGATAAAGCCTTGGCGAGCTCCGGCAGTTTTTGATTTTTAACCTGCTTCAACGTTTCCCGAGCTGTGAGATACTCAGCAAGCTCTTCAACATTGAGCACCTCTTCTCTTTTCTGTTCGATCATCGTTTGCCGCGTACGCCCGTCTTTTGCATCTTCCTTTTCTGCATTGGAAAAAGTGTCAAGGATGCGTTTCTCGTGGGCATTGACGCGGGACTGCAAAACTTTTATCTGATCATCCAACGCCTTACGTTGTTCCTGGTGAGCGCGGATTTCTGTTTCTGAGGCAATGATCTTGGGCTTCAAGGATCCGGAGATTCCCCTTCCCAGGGAGGATGCCC
>JAAZXX010000511.1 GCA_014239995.1 Verrucomicrobiia bacterium | reverse complement strand
TTATACCCGGTATGGCCTGGAAGGTGAGTTTGATGGAAGCATGATCCACAACAATGGAATCGATCCTCAACGAGTCTATTCCAGGATCCAAGGTTCCCGGTGAACCATGAATCAAGGTTCCAGCCCGCCAGGTTTCCGCCGTTGACGCATTCTTGGGATATGCCTCCTCGTCTCTGAGGACCAGCGAGGCGCCTTCTCCATCGCTTGCATCGAACCAATTATCATCAAACACAAAATCCAGCAAGGGTGTGCCATCTGCTCCCTGCAGTATCAGGTTCTCTCCGCCGTTGGAAAGGTTGCCCTGATACGGACCCATGACCGAATGGGTGATGGATGGATATCGCGCCTTGAATGCCATCATGTGTTTTGCTATGACAAGATAGGCTCCCGGGGCGAGTGGTACGGATTGGGTCTCAGATAGGGTAAATTGGATGCCCGCACTAAAACGCACGCCAGCCAGTTCGACCGTTTTATCGCCCACATTCCTGATTTCAATAAACTCAAAATCTTCATTTCGAAAAGTGATGCCGGGTCCCTCTTCCTCCACCGTGGCAGGTGCGGGGTTGTAATGGATTTCAGTGATGACAAGGTCTCCCGGTTTGGGGGGAGGGTTGAACGAGATCAATTTGGAAACAGGACCCGACCAGTAGTTCCTCAGTGGAGGATTGTTGGAGCCTGTGCGGCTTTGGTGGTCCTTATCAAAGATGCGGGCAAGAATCGGTGTGGATGTTTCTGGAGAG
This sequence comes from Verrucomicrobiia bacterium, assembly GCA_014239995.1. GTDB lineage: Bacteria > Verrucomicrobiota > Verrucomicrobiia > Limisphaerales > AAA164-E04 > AAA164-E04. The sequence continues at coordinate 2,656 of JAAZXX010000511.1, read as the reverse complement.
AAGGGGCTCGCATACCTGATTGCCTTGTCCGAGGGGTCCCCTCCCATGGCCCTTGGATCCGAGCCATCCGTGGTGTAATAGATGATACCGTTCTCAGGGGATGTCAGAGACACCTTTGCATTAGCTCCGGTCCCTGTGATCCTCAAATTGGGAGGAGAAATAAATTGGCCATCCATAAATTGGATGCGATCATCAAGCCAGTCCTTCATGTGATTGATCTCTCCCTGGTAGGTTCCCCCGTATTTTCCGCGCGGACTCTGGTTCCAGCGGTCCAGATTGCGTTTCTGAGCCTCGCGCAGTTCGCTTGCCATGCGGTCGATGATGGCACGTATGTTCTGATTGCTGAATGTTGAGCGTCTCAAGATCTGGTAACGATCGATATACCGCTGCCAGAAATCTGCATCTCGAAACATGTCCCTCCACCAGGGATAGTTGAAAAAATCCGTACCCCGATCTCCATTGCTGCTGCGCCAAACCCGTGGGTTGGAATCGCGCCCGTCGGTTGATCCAAGTGCCCGATCAAAGTCCCATATTGGTCCAAAGACAAGTTTGCCATTTCTGGGCTTATGAAAATAGCCACTCAAGCGCAACGCATCCACGTTAAAGGCCAGTACATTCAGGAGGTGATGGTCAATGGCAGCATCGACATCAATGAATCCCGCATACCCTTTTTCCCCGTCTGCCAGTGAACTGCGACCCAATGCCCTGCCCATGTCATTGAAAAACTTCCGGATATAGCTTTCCTGGGCGTTTCGCTCCGGGCGTTCTATTTCCACTTCCTTGGGATAGACGTACTTGATCGATTGGCTAGCTGCTCCGAAACCGGAATCTCCCGGATCTGATCGATCGATTTTCAGGATATACCCCCCTGTGATGCCGGGGGGGCGATCGTGCTCAGGAAAAAGGCGCTCGACGTTCACGCGATCCTCGTCGCGACTGATCTTCTCCATGAATGCATAGACACCATAATAATCACTCGAATTAACGGCTCCACCGTTTGTATTCAGGAACACCTCTACAAAACGGCTGCGTGATGCCTGGCGTCCAATCTGGTTGCTCAGTTCGTAGATAAATGGGTTGTGCATGAGGGTCAGGTCAAAATTATAGGGCCCCCAGAGCACCCAATCCGATTCACTCGGCATTCCCAGCGGAGCGATGTTCTTGTTCTGGTCAAATTCATTCCACGCTTCCAGGCTGAGCGAGGGTTTGGAGCGTCCGGCGGTGCTTGATCCCCTTACCTTGATGCCTGAGCGCGTGGCGATGCTGGGAGCATGCTTAAAATCGGTGCGGGTTTCGCCCGGCTCGAATAACATCATGAAAGAGCCCTGCTTTGCATTTTGGGGAGGTTTTCCGCTACGATAGTTTTCAATGACAAGCACGGGTAAGTTAGAGTTGAAGTCCTCTACCTGGCTGTTTAACTCAACATAGCTCTGACTTCTCACGCGACTTCGTGCAAGGCCAGGAATGATGGCAATGGCCCTGAGCTGTAAGGTGCGGTCAACGCGCATAGGCCCCTCATACAGCGTGGACTCGGGAGAGGGTTGGCTTCCATCGGTGGTGTAACGGATTTCCACGGCCATGTCTGTTGTGGCATCAGGAACGGACAAAGTCAGTGTAAAAGGCTCCGTGAATACGTTGCTTTCCTTGGAGAATGTCACTTCCGGAGCCAAGGCCTGAATTGAGTCATTATTGGGCATGCCCGGTGATGGGGCGGGCATGTAGCCCACGATCTGGTCGGCATCCGATGCCTGGCGGCCGATCAATTCGGGCAGGATGAGAATGTCCGAACTGTTGATGTTTCGATTCAGTCCCTGAATTGCCAGGATATTTGGGCCTGTTTTCAGCAGATCCAAGGCCGATGAGATGTCGATATCTACTGAGTTAAGGGCTTCACTGTCAGGCCTATCCTGGGTGGCTGCCGATTGCCAGTTCAGGCTGTTGGGCTCATTGTCTGCAGCGATTTCCTTGCCGTTCAGGTAGGCGACATAGCCATCATCGTAGCGTATGCGGAGGATAAGCCTATCCAGGTTGGGCAGGCTGTCGACCTGAAAGGGGATGCGTGTATAAACGCTTGTATTGCTACCCCGCATTTGCCTTACATCCAGAGCAATCAAGCCCGCATAATCGTAGCCAATCCCGGTCTGACCGCTTTTCCATCCACTGTCATCAAAATCAGGTCGGGTCCAGGTGCTTTCCATGGATGCATTGGTCGGTATCATGGCTTTCGCGGGGGCGCGTTCGGCAAGAAAAACGATTTCATCGGCCCTCTGGACGCCTCTTCCAAAGGATACGTCGGTTTCTTGCGCAGGAAAGGCCGGTGCGAATGCGGTGGTCGGTACTCCCTCAGGGGTCAGTAATGCCAGATAGGCCCCTTTCTGACGGAGTCTGAAGTCCGTGTGGAGTGGATTTCCAGGATTTTTACGGTTCTTGCCTGAGGCAAAGACGACGAGATACCCGTTTGGAAAAAGGTTTACAGACGGGAAGGTCCACTTGTCGAGGTGAGAGGGGTCATTGGTTAATGACCAGCCTTCAAGATTTGCGGCCCCAAAACCGGTGTTGTGGATCTCGATCCAATCGGAGCGGTTGTCATCCTCATCGATGGTCGATGAGGCATTGGAGGCCATGAATTCATTGATAACCACCGTTTGTGCCTGAA
>JAAZXX010000510.1 GCA_014239995.1 Verrucomicrobiia bacterium | reverse complement strand
GATTTCTGGTATGGACGTCGGGCGCTTAATGCAGGAAGGTCGTTACCGGGAAATAGCAGAATATTGTCTGAGGGATGTCTATGCCACCAACCAACTCTATCACATTTGGCGTGAGCGACTGGAAGGCATCAAGTAATGTCCATGATGGCACGGAACAAATGGATATTTTTTGGATCATTCGTTCTGCTTTTGAGTATCATTGGCGCGCTTCTGTTGTTCCGTACGGCTTTGCGTGAGACGCATATAGACGGGAAAACCCTCCATGCACACCTTCACGAACTGCACAACAGCGTTTCTCAAGCTCGCAAGCTAAAGTTGGGCTATATTAGATCGCACACGACGCTTTTTGCTCCCTACTGCTTAAAGACCTTATTGAATCGACCTACTCTCATTGAATCATACGTAAGGCGATTTCGGTCCAAATATGGAAAGACGCCCTTGGGGTATCGTTTGGGCATCCGCTCTCCTGATCGAAATGTGAAAACTCGCGCCATGGCGGCTTGCGCCTTGTCTGTCTTGGATATTGCTGATGCGGAGAAGGTGCGTGCACTGCAGGTTGGATTCCTTGAGGGTGAGAGACAAACAAGGATGGAATCTGTCAAAGCACTCGCCGCGATGGGTTCCCTTGGTCTACCCATATTTCAGGCCTCTCTCGACGATCCGTCTGTCGATCTGCGTAATGCAGCTCTCTACGGTATCTACCTGCTTGGAGATGAAGCTGAACCCGCTCTTGTAGCTTTAAGGGAGCTTCTCATGGATGCCAGTCTTTTTCCCGATCCGCTTCTTTTTGAGGTTTTTGTCCGCATTGGACCACGCGCTGTGCCAGTGCTAGGTCAAGCACTGGACACACCTAATGCTCTTGTAAAGGCACGTTTGATCAAGGCCATGGTGCCTCTTCGTCGGCTCAACGCACCTTATCGTCAGTTATTTATCGATGGACTTAAGGACGGGGATCCTGACGTGCGTCTTGAATCGGCACGGGGTTTTGTTGCGGTCGGGGGAGTGGATGCCAAATCGGCTGTCGCCCTATTTCCTTTACTCGGGGACCCCAGTCCCAAAGTAAGATTGGTCGTTCTTCAACTATTCAGCCAGATCAGCCCCTTTGCGGAGCCAATGCTTGTGGATTTGATCACCCTGCTGGAGGATGACGATAAAGAAATTCGCCGACTGGCTGCGAGGATCATCGAGGGACTTCCTCTGGACCTGGAAGCTTCCATGCAAATTCTCCAAGTAGCCTCGAATGCCCAAAATGCCTTTGTTCGTGAAGTGGCTCAAAAGGCATTGGTCGATAAACCATGAAGGCCTTTTATTCTTCGAGGGTGTTCGCAATCAAATCGAGGTGGACCTTTATCTGGTTCAGATAAGCGTTCGGTCCATCAGGATAGGGATCGTTCAACAGTCGAACGACGCCAGCGTAAGCATGGAACAATTTTGGTTTGATGATTTTTTCGTAAAATGCGGGGGTTTGACGGATCAGGTCGCCAGGCGTCTCAGGTAGATTTAGTGGAGGATGAGTGCCCCTGAGATGGTTTTGTGCCTCTTTCATCTCCTCATGCAGCAGTGGCAATTTCTCAATATAGTCAGGGGCAGCCATTTGGCCCAAAAGATCGGCTGTGCCTACCATGCAAGCAGTAATGTAATGTTGTTCAGATGGAAACAGTTTCTTTTGTGGAGATACGATAAAATCAGTGCACGAGATCATGTTTTCAACCTCACGCGCGGACTTCGAGTCCATGCACTCCGCTTTCATCCAGGCTTGGGCGAAATGCTGGCTGCGCTGTACGTGATACGATGCATGTTTGGCCCCCGTGCCCACATGATCACCTCGTTCTTTGAGGTAGCCCGTATCATGAAAGAGAATCGCGATGAATCCAAGTTCCGCGATCTCAGGCGTAAGCGTCGGAACGGCGTTTAATGATTGGTTTTTTCGAACCAAATCTGCATAACACGCGGAGGCCCGCAAGGTATGCTCAAGGTCGTGATAAGGTGCGTCAAGGACTTCAAAATGTGGGTTTTTTCCGGCGACGGCGTCTTCAAGTGCAGTCCATGCCTTCTCGATACATCCCATGTCCATTGTCTCAAAAGCGGTATGCCAACATTGACGCGCATGCGTCCGCGCCCTTGCCAAGAAATGCCTCCTGCTGCTTTTTATCTGCGTCGATTGATGCATAGGCTTGAGATTACTCTCCCTGCCGAGTCCCTTGTTGCTTTCTTTGCATGGGGCGACAATCCTCTGGTTGTTTCATTTTTGAGTCGCGATCATTAAGCAACCTGCATGCCAAATCAACTTGGTTTTCCGAAATCCTAATATCCCAGCAAGGGGCTTCCAAATTTCTTCAGATGGTTCATTCATAGATTATGAGCGAAAGGACTGATGTTGAGGGGCTGAAACAAAAATTGATCCATTCTGTATCTCCATGACACTTGATATCGTTCGATGGGGAAGTATGCCATGGATGACTGTCATCAGGATGCTATTCCCATGCAATCAAATTGCAAATGATCGGTCGTTCATTGTCTGATGCATATGACGAGAGCTTTCCTTGTTCCAGTGCCCTCATTCTTATCCACATACGTCCGTGTGGTCTGAAGGATGATCTTTCTCTGGATGCTTGCAATGATATTTTGAATGGCCTTAGATGGTGTCATGTTGCGTCGCCTTTTGAAGTCCATTTTTCATCTGGGTTTGTGGCTTGTATGTTTTTTGACCGATTGCCCTGGGCTTGCCTCATCTCTCGATGCCCCGTCCAAGGCCGCAGCTTGGCGAACTCAGGGCCGTCTCATCGACCTGCATCAGCATATCGAATGCACAGAGAAACAATTGACGCGCGCTGTTCGTATCATGAACAAAGCGGGTATTGGGATCGGAGTTAATCTCAGCGGTGGATATGTCACACGCACGCAGGGTAATCCCTCTCCATTCGAAACGCGTAAGACCCTTACAGATCGGCTTTTTCCTGGAAGGTTTCTGCATTATATGAATCTTGACTACAGTACCTGGGATGCACCGGACTTTTCCCAACAGGCAGTAAGTCAAGTGGAGGAAGCCCATCGTCTTGGTGCGGCAGGCTTGAAGGAATTCAAGAGGTTGGGCCTTTATCTGCGTGACGGGAAAGGCGACCTGATTGAGATTGATGATCCTAAACTGGATCCGGTCTGGAAGCGCTGTGGCCAACTGGGAATGCCTGTCTCGATCCATGTGGCTGACCCAGTGGCATTTTGGCTGCCGTTCAATGCGCGCAATGAGCGGTGGACGGAGCTCAAGGATCACAAAAACTGGTGGTTTGGGGATCCTGATATTTTTCCACCGCATCGTGATTTGCTTGCCGCCTTGGAACGGGTGATTGAGCGACATCCGGCAACAACCTTTGTGTGTGTGCATTTTGCCAACAATCCCGAGGACC
>JAAZXX010000050.1 GCA_014239995.1 Verrucomicrobiia bacterium | reverse complement strand
GTTGGTCCACGACTTCGAATTGGAAGATAGCGGATAAAGCTTTCTCTTGCTCGCCTCCCTCAACTCGGGTCGCCGAACAATTAATGAGCCACTCCAGCCACACCGACTTCGAACTCTCCTTCGAGTATCGGGGATCTTGGGGCACATCCGCGAGTCTTTTGCTTCGAGCCAACAAGAAGGGAGATGGGATCTCCCTCAGCCTTGATCATATCGACGAAGGCACGGTCGGCTTTCCCAAGTCCGCCGCTGGTGCCGCCCGGCCCTACTCCTTGCACGAAAACCGTGAGAAGCGAGGTGTCGGCACAACCACGCACTATCATATTCAATATGAGGGACGCTCTTCCCATGATGCTGTGGCCCACAACAAGCTGCTCGAATGCGCCCAACTGAGTGAGTTTCTCAGGGAATGGGACGGTGCTTTTTGGAACATTGTCAGAGTGCGCTGTGTCGGAGCTGACCCGGAAATCAGCCTCTGGATTAATGGTTTTCTGATCAGTAAGTTTAAGGCGAACACGGTTGTCCTGCGAGAGAAGAATCCTGCTCACATCGGCGCCATCGAGAACTACCAAGTAAATCCCTCAGGAGGCATCGGGTTTGTGGTACACTCCATGAAGCACGAGAAACCTGAGTTCCTACTGCGCGAGGTGCGTGTCATGAAGCTGGATAAGAATTGAACAACCAGTAGTCGCCAATGGTGGGCCTTATGAAACTTCCATTGTGATTTCCAGAGGACTTGGATCACTACAATTTACAGGATGTCGTAATGGGCGAACACAAGATCAGCGCCCACTGGAAAAGGTGCGAAGGAGGAAACCATTTCGTTCTCACACATGGAAAAGGGCCCATGGACCTGGAAGTCACGTTTCGAGTCGTCACCGACAAGAAAACCCCTTTAGAAGTGGATGGCAAACCGGTGAATCCGGAGATTCAAATATTGAAGGTTACTGTGACGAAAGCCATTGAGGTCTCACTAAAACCTGAAACAAGTATCGTATTTCATTTTTAGCAATACGACATAGCGTCATCGGATACATCCTGCTGACTATCGCAGACCGGCTGGGTGAATACACAGGACTGGTGAGGAAAGTATGGCGGCATCGGATACCATCCTTTGCCATATGATCCATATTCGGCGTCTTGATAGCTGTTTCTCCATAGCAGCTGATGTGTGGAGACGCCTTTTCATGCACATTTTGTGGCCAATCTGTCACCAGATTTTAAGAATATTGAAAAAACCCAGTAAAAAATGGTGGAGGCGGCGGGAATTGAACCCGCGTCCTAAGCAGACAAATCGTGAAGCTTCTACATGCTTGTCCGGTCAGAGAGTTTCAGCATTGGGATGACGAACCGGCACGAGTCCCAAAACATAGTCCGCATGTAATCAGTTTCAGTTCATTCCGCGCGGTCTCCAGTTTGAACCTAACCTGCTATCAGCGTTTCTTCCACCCAGCAGGTGTCAGCAGAGAAACGTCTCTGGCGTTACGCCGCGAGAGCTAATTCTTCGTTAGCATTTATTGTTTTGGTCCGGTGATTAACGAGGCCAACGAACCATCCTCGGCATGCTACCCCAGACAAATCCACCCAGTCGAAACCAGTACGCCCCCATGTCAGGTCAATCTAGCCTGCCCCTGTCTCCTCCGATTGTCAAGGAGGTGCGGCTGGATTAATCTACGTGCCGGGTGAGGATCTCCATGCTTGCTGGTGGTAAACTGGAGAGGGGCAGGTTGCCATTGGTCTCGCTGAAGTAGCTGGAGGCCCACTCAGAGTCAAACAAGGCCACGGCGTGCTGGTGTCCATCATAGGCGATGCGCGTACCGGTTGGCAATTGAAGGGCGTCCAGTTCGCTCTCCTGGATCTCTTTTGGAAGCCAGCGGATCACGGTCCAAGGGGCGTTTTCAATTCTGGATTTCGCACCATATTCCGTTTCCAGACGATACTGCACAACTTCGAACTGGAGTTGCCCGACAGCAGCCAGCAGGGGGACCCGGGTCAAGGCATCCCTGACTTGCAAAACCTGGATGACACCCTCCTGCAGGAGTTGATCGAGCCCCTGGCGGAATTGCTTGAATTTAGCCGTGTTGGGGTTGTGGAGATAAGCAAAGCACTCGGGTGTGAAGATAGGGATTTCGCGGTAGCGGATCGAAGGGTCCGTGGTGAGCGTGTCACCGATCCCGTAGTCCGATAAGCCCACCAGCCCCACGATGTCACCAGGATAGGCGTCATTGACCGTTTCTCTCTCATTCCCGAAAAGTTTATGAGAACTGGCAAGGCGCACCTTTTTACCGGAGCGTGGATGGATCACGGTCATATCGCGTTGGAACTTTCCGGAACAGATGCGTGCAAAGGCGATGCGATCCCTGTGCCTGGGATCCATGTTGGCCTGTATCTTGAAGACAAAGGCTGAGAAGGCCTCGTGATCGGTCCCGATAAGTTGTTCGCCGGACTGTCTAGGCGCAGGAGGGGGAGAAAACTTGAGGAACCCCTTGAGGAGTAATTCCACACCGAAGTTGTTCATGGCACTGCCAAAGAAGACCGGGGTCATGGCGCCTTGATAGACGGAGTCGACATCAAAGGATTCACCTGCAAGATTGAGCATCTCGATGCTTTCCTTGAGCTGACCGTGCATTTCCTCATTGAGCTGATCCTTGATGATGGGGGCATCCAGATCGCCGACCGCCTCGGGGGCGTGGTAGAGTCCACCTGAGGTCCGTTCAAAGAGGTGAACCTCCTTTTCAAGGCGATCATAGACCCCTTTGAAATCTACCCCGGTGCCAATGGGCCAGTTGATGGGGAAAGAACCGATACCGAGGACGCGTTCCAGTTCATCGAGCAACTCCAGTGGATCGCGGGTCGGGCGATCGCACTTGTTCATGAAGGTGAAGATGGGAATGCCTCGACGTCTGCAGATTTCAAAAAGCTTCCGGGTCTGGGCCTCAATCCCCTTGGCTGCATCGATGACCATGACCACACCATCGACTGCGGTCAGGACGCGGTAGGTGTCCTCTGAAAAGTCCTTGTGTCCCGGGGTGTCCAGCAGGTTGATGGCGAATCCCTCATACTCAAACTGCAGTACCGTGGAGCTGATGGAGATACCGCGCTTGCGTTCCAGCTCCATCCAGTCGGAGGTTGAGGCCCGCTGGTGTTTGCGTGCGGTCACCGAGCCTGCAAGATGAACAGCTCCACCGTATAGCAGTAGTTTTTCCGTCAGCGTGGTCTTACCAGCATCGGGATGGGAAATGATGGCAAAGGTGCGTCTTCGTTTGATTTCGTCTTCAAAACTCACAAGGCGGCGAAGGTTAGCAGGAATCAACATAGGAACAAGCTGGAATCCGATGTTTAGGGCTTTCCCAGGGGCATCCCTCCGGTCGGCGACCCGGTCTGCAGTTTGCGCCAAACCCTAAGTGCCTCTGAAACGCTCCAGGCCTGGGCATCACATCCACGTTGCGTGTGGGGGGCATCGCCGTCGATCACTTCGGGAAGTTGCCCTGAACAGCCTTCCTGCCAATGATGCCGCATCGAGGCTAGATAGTCCTTGGCGGCCTGGTGGGCTGCCGGGTCATGAGGCCAGGCGGCGACGATCGCTTCGCAGAAGGTGGGGAAGGTCCAGAGCCAACCCGTTCCGTTGTGGTAGGCCGGTTTTCGCCGCGTATCCTCTTCTCCCTCATAGCGTCCCCAGTAAGGATTGACAGGGTCATTGAGCAGGTTGCCTTGTGGATCGCAAATGGACAGAGGAGGGGTGCTTGGCAGGGGAGCCAGCGAACGCAGCGCGCCGGGAATCAAGAGATGCTGGCGTACCGCCTCGACCGTGGAACGTGCCCTGTCCCCCTCAATGACACGCAGGCTGACTCCCCAGAGGCAGTTGCTCCTGAGTGCCTGGTCTGGGGTGGCTTCCTGCGCAGATGTGCCCTCAGGGGCAAGCAGGACGTCTGAGGGCCATCCCTTTTCCTCGATCCAGAATTGGTGTTTGAAGGCATCGCTTGTGCGTTGATACCAATCTCTCCAGGTTCCTTCCGGTGGTTCTGTGGGGGTGGGGGTCCCAGACGTGGACTCCGAGCATTGTGCCAGTTGCCTGAGTAAGCGTATCCACAGCGCCTGAATCTCGATGGGATATCCCTCACGTGGGGTGCCGGCTGGGTAGTTGGTGTCCATCCAGGTGAAATGACTGGGACTCCAGATGAGGCCGCTTGCCCTGTCCATGGAGATTCCATTGGAGGTGCCTTGCATGAAACCTGTCGCGATCCCGGTGAGCACCTCAAGGAGTGTCCTGCCATCCGAGTGCACCTTGGTCTGATAGATGGAGGGTCCCTTCAGGGTGGCCAGGTCCTCGCACAGGATGCCATACCACAGGGGGGCATCCGAGGTGTCCCGGTTCGAGGCGTTTTCGCCGTGGATGGTGTTTGGCAGGGTGCCTTGGGATTCAAAACGTCCGAAGACCTTCAAAAGCCTGGTGACTTCATCCACCATGCCGGCGCTCAACATGCCTCGGGCAGCGATGAGGGAATCCCTTCCCCAGTCCAGGAACCATGGGTATCCAGCCACGACGGTGCATCCATCGTCACGTTGAACCACAAAGGCTTCCAGGGCGCGCAGCAAGTGCCGCCCCCAGGTGTCGCTGGCATCGATGCCGGATTGAGCCAGGCGTCGTGCTTCCTGATTTTGCCGTGAATTTGCAAAGGAAGCAACACATTCAGCCGAAGGTGGTTCCCGTTCCGCACTGGCCACGATGTGGCATGGGTGTCCTTGATCCAGAGTAAGTTCAAACCAGCCGGGACTGAAGGCATCCCCTTTGCTGGTTTGTCCCCGACTCTGCTCCACAGGATGTGGAATGCCTTCAACCCATTCCGCACCTTGGTGGTAGATACCCTGATCCGCCCAGACCTTCAGCGAACGTTCCGGTGAGGGGGTGAATTCAAAACCAGGATGCTTTTTCAGGATCCGGCAATGCTGGTTGAAATGGTGTTCGGATTCTTCGTTACGCTGGGTTTCGGTGTGGAAATTACGGTCCTCGATATCAAAGCGTATGGTGAGGCTCACCCTGCATTCCGGGGGGAGTTCCGTGCCTTCAGAGGTCCTTTCCTTCGGACGCTGGAGGCGCATGACCACGCTGTTGGAGCCTTGAAGCATGTCCATGATCAGTTCCAGCTCGACAGATCGGCCATTGCCGGCGGGGGCGAAGAAACGCCAACGGGCGGGAGGGTTGGCATTGAATCCAAGCAGGGCGTGATGGTCCAAGGGGGTGATGAACCCGTCGGCGTGCACCCATATCCGTATGCGCTTGATAAAGACGTGCCTGTCGGTGGGGATACGCTTGTTGAGGTTGGCTCCCAGCAGGCAATCGTATTTGGAACGGATGCTTCCCAAGTCGGCATGCATCCTGGACATCGCACCGCGTCCGTTGGTGAGGAGGGCCATATGGTTGCCTCTGCCAGGTGGATAGGCCGCCTGGTTGGCATCAAAAATAAGGCAACGCGCATGGATTTCTCGCTTGGGGTTGCCATAGATCTGGATTTCCATCTCAAGTGTTCCCGCCTGTTCCGCCCAGTAGACGGCAACATGGCTGTCTTGGACGGCAACCGATGCCTGGTTTGAGGGGAACTCCTTTCCCTCATGACTCCAGCGGATACGGAACGGATGGTTTTCTCGGACAACGATCCAGTGACGCACCGCCACGGGCAAGATGCGAGGCCGGTCCTGGCTGCTCCAGTAAACGACATTCGGGTAAGGGGCGACCTGGGGGCCTGGCTGGAGGTTTTTGCCAGGGTCGGTGCTGGCTTGACTCGAAATGTGGCTCAACCATCCCGGCAGGTTCTGGTCAACACACTCCGAAGCCAGCTTCCAGTCCAAGCGTGGCACTTGCAGGATAGGGTGAACCTGGCAGAGGCATTCCAGGGCCAGTGCTGCTCTTGCCCGAGTTTCACGATACTGCCGACCTGCGTTCGCTGCCGGTGCCTGGATGTCTGAAAAACAGAAAACCCCTCCCGGTGGCAAGGTGAGGATCCAGTTCCCCAGGTTTTCCTCCAAAGTGACAATTTCCTTCTGCCCCAGGAGTTCGTGCTATGGGGGCCATGTCGCAGTGGTGGCTGCCTCATGGGGGAATGCGCAGGATTGAGCACCTTCGATATCCGTGTTGATCGCAATCCAGAGATGATCCTTTCCATCGCTTGAATGGCGCTCCATGAGGTAAACGTGGTTGTTTCCAGCCGGGTGGGCCTGCATGGAAGCTCCGTCAAAAAAACAGGGATGGTTGGAGAGGAGGCGGTTCAATGCTGCGAGTTCCTGAATAATATGTTCGCTTGCCCCCCAATTCATGCCGGTACATTCATGGACAATGATCTTTTCCCGGGCCAGCCATTCAACCCCGCAGGTGAACCCGAAGGCACCATTCACGCTGGTGAGCGCACAGAGCCGGTTGCGATGCAGGGACCAGTTGGCACCCTTTTGGGCCAGTCGATGGTTGTCATGGGTTTCGCTGTAATGCACCAGGGTGCCAACGCGGGGGGCCTGGATGTGGCAATGGTTCAGGTAACGTTTGATGTCCTCGCCACGGAACTCCTGGAAGAGCTCGGAGTAGGCCCACTGCATGCCCCCATGGGTGAGAAGTTGTTCGGTGGCCTCCCAAGCCCCTCCCAGGCCTTCCAGAAGGAACACGGTGTCAGGGTATTCCTGTCGAACTCGTGAGATGATACACTGCCAGGCGGGCAGGGGGACCATGTAGCCCGCGTCGCATCGAAAACCGTCGATCCCGCGCCTGCACCAACCAAGAAATACCTCGGCCAGATACTGCCATATCTCCGGATCATCATGCCGCAGTTCCACCAAGTCGCCCCAGGTGTTGCCCCAGGCTCCCGGGCTGAGGAATGCCCCGTCGGAGGCTCGAGCGTACCATTCCGGATGTTGCTCATGAATGTCCGCGCCCCAGCCGGTGTGGTTGGCCACCAGATCCATGAAGAGGCGCGCTACCCTTGCATGAACGGCCTCGGCCAGTTCCCGAAATTGATCCAACCCGGTCGTGTGCTTGTCGAAGCTCACCAGTGCGGGGTCCACGGCGCTGAGATCCTGAGCGGCATAAGGACTTCCGAAACGTCCAAAGCGTGCGTAGGTGGTGGGTGTCGGGTTGATCGGCAAGAGGTGGATGGTGCGGCAACCCAGGGTATCCACAATGTGAGGAAGGGCTTCCATCAGGTCACGAATCTTACCCGATGGAGGAATGACGGCATAACCCTTGGCATCCAGCGCCTGGTGATGGGCATTCTCCCGCTGTGACTCGGTATGGGCCAGGTGCTTTGAGGTCCCAAAAAGGCGGATCCATGCGCAATAAATCGTGTTGCCACTCCGTGTATCGTTTGGATGTACCGAGATTCCTGCATCGCGCCCTTCCGGCCAGGTTTGGCGGTGTCCTGTATTCAGAAGGTAGGGCTTGGCCTGGAAGAAACCCACCTGGGAAAGCGGCAGGTCCAGGATCCATCGATCCTGTTCCCATCTCATCGGCAGGTCCTGCCAGGCAAAAAGGGCCAGGTTTTGTGCCTTGGTGGTGCGCTGCAGGATTTCCCTCTGGAGGGTTTCGGCCCTCCCCAGGTTCGTCCTCAGGAAGGCCTGGTGCTCGCCGGGGCCTTGCTCGGGGCCGGAAGGTTTGATTTCAAAACGTCTCCAGTCCCCCACATAAGCGACCTGGGAACTGCCAGGCGCCGGGTGCATGATAGGGCTATGCGTACTTTCCATGGAGAGCCCGATTGAGGCCTGCCTCTGTTTGTTGATGGTAGACCCGTGGGTGGAACCGTGTCAGGCGTTCAACAAGGGTTTGAGTTTGGCGATATGCCTTGGAATGGCTTTCCAGGGATCTTCCTGGGCTTCATACTCGAGAGCCACGAAGCCCTGGTAATGGGCGTCTTTGAGAATAGAGACCAGGCGTGCCAGGTCAGAGGGTTTCTTGGAGCTTCCGCGAGGTGCGATCTCGACCTTCAATTGCACATTGACGGCATAGGGAGCGCATTTTGCAATATCGCCATAGGGATCCTCTGTGTGAAAATTACCTGTATCAAGATTGATACCCAGCCAGGGACTGTCAACGCCTTCCACGATTTCAATCAGGGGATCGGCCTCAGCCACGATCCCGCCGTGGTTTTCCAGGCCGAGGAAGATTCCTTTTTCAGCTGCGTGATCGCAGCATGCCTTCAAGCCCTCCTTGCAACGGTTGAGGGCCTCGCGCTGTGAACCCTTCCCGGGAGCATTTCCTGCAAAAACTCTCACGTGTGGCGCCCCCATGGTGGCTGCGTGATCGATCCACGCCTTGACGTGCTCAATCTGATCCTCCCGACGTGGGCCTGGCATGTCGGTGAACTGGTTGCCAACCGCCGTGCCACTGATGGTAATGCCACGCGTAAAGGCATGGCGCTTGAGCTGGAGTAACAAGGTGTTTCGTATGGGGTTGGGGAAATAATAGCTGGTCAACTCAGCTCCTTGGCATCCCTGATCGGCACAAAAATCAATAAACTGAAACAGATCGATATGTTGAGATGACGGGGCAAGCTGTTCCCTGGCGTGGGTGGCATCCTTGAAATAATCCCGGAAAGAGTATGCGGCGAGGGACAACTTGAGGTTGGCCTTTCCCGGGCGATGAAAAGGAGAAGCCGCATGCAGGGTGGCAGGCGTAGTCAAGGCACCCGCACAGGTAGCCAGGCTGGCGTGAAGCGTATGACGCAGGAACGTGCGTCGATGGGTGGTTGGCATCTTCATGACAAGTAGGTTGCTTGGGTTGGATTGGGATCGGAGATGTCCATCAAGGGTTTTTCTTCCTGGGCTCCAGGACTATTCTTCTATGAATTCTCCAAAGGATCTGAACCTGGCATAGCGATCCTCAAGCCGCTGCTCAAGACTTTTTCCACCAAGGTCCTTGAGGGATGTCTTGATGGTTTTTCCAATGGCATTTGCGACCGAGGAAAGATCATTCTGTGCGCCTCCCAGCGGTTCGGGAATGATCTTGTCGACCAGTTTCAGGGAGAGGAGTTGATCCGCGGTGATCCGCAATGATTCCGCTGCCTTGGGAACTGCAGATCTCTTTTTCCAGAGAATGGCTGCGCAACCCTCCGGACTGATGACGGAATAATAGGCGTTTTCAAGGATCATTACCTTATCTGCCACGCCAATGCCCAGGGCCCCTCCTGACCCGCCTTCCCCAATGACGATAGCAATGATAGGGACCTCAAACATCATCATCTCCTTCAGGTTGACAGCAATCGCCTCGGCAATATGCCGTTCCTCAGCGCCAATGCCAGGGAACGCCCCGGCGGTGTCGATGAAGGTCACGATGGGGAGACGGAATTTAGTCGCTAATTTCATGAGGCGAAGGGCTTTGCGATATCCTTCAGGATGTGCAGAACCGAAATTGCGGAGGATATTTTCCTTGGTATCCCTTCCTTTCTGGGTGCCGATAACCATCATCTTCTGGTCTCCCAGCGTGGCGAAGCCTCCAATCATGGCCCGGTCATCGGAAAACAACCTGTCTCCATGAAGCTCAGAGAAATCCGTAAACACTTCGGCGATGTAATCCAGGGTGTAGGGACGTTTGGGGTGGCGTGCCAGTTGTACCCTTTGATGCGCATTGAGATTGGAAAATATTTGCTGGCGGGTTTTCTCAATCTTTTCTTCAATCAGTGCAATTTCATCCTGAAAATTGACATTCAGCGCGTTGGATGACTCGTGCCGCTTGAGTTCGTCCAGTTTTCTCTGTAACTCGGCAATGGGTTTTTCAAATTCGAGATAATACTTCATCGACCGTGCTTTTATAGCGGTTTCCTGAAAATAAGTAAGAAAAAACGCGCGACTTTTCTGCTGCTCTTGGAGTCAGAAATGAATCCTTAGATTGCGTGCAATCACCTCCCAGGTCTCCGTGACGCGGTTATCGTGCACTACCTGGAGTTCCTGATGAAGTGCCACGGTTGGGCAGATATGGGTGGGAATACCGTAGGCTATGGATCCAATCTCCATGGTGTTTGCCTTGGGACTTGCCACCACCAAGTGTTCCTCACTGTGGGAGAGGAAAGCATCTACTTCCATGTTTAAAAAATGAACCCTGGGTGGAACCATTTCGGAGGCCACGGATTTGTGCCCCAGATCCAGGCATAGACTGTCTGTGGCGGGTTTTGAAATGACCCTGCACATCAGCACGGCTGCCCAGTCAAAGTCGAGATCCTTGAAATGTGCTGCATAGCCGGCATCCCAGAGGACACAGGTGCCAGGACTGCAAATCAGGTCTGGAGTGGCCGCATGCATGGGGAAGGTTGGGGTGCCACCCGCTAGGATTGGAGGCAGCGTACCTGTGTGCTGGTGAATCCTGGTGGCAAGGTCCCTGACTTCCAGGTGCCAGGCATTGCAGGCCTTCTCACGGTCCTCTGCGGCATCCTGATGCAAGTGTCCATCGTAGGCATGCAGTCCGGCCAATTCAAGATGAGGACTTGCGTGGACTGCCTCTGCAAGGTGCTTTGCTCCTTTCCCTGGGCGGATGCCTGTGCGGTTCATGCCGAGATTCAGGTCCACCCAGACCCTCAAAGGTACTGGTGCCGCCTTAGCCAGGGCGCACATGATTTCGAGGCCTTCCACAGAATCAACGATCGTGGCGAGTCGCGTTTGTGGTCGGGCCTTGGCCATTTCAAGCCATCGGGTGGCCAAGGGGAGGGACGCTGGGATGGCGAGGAGGATGTCACTGGCTCCGGCTTCAATGGCGGCCTCGCCTTCGGCCACAGTCGCGCATTTGAATTGGCGGATACCGGCATCCACCATCAGTCGAATCAATTCAACCGACTTGATGGTTTTGACGTGAGGGCAAAGTCTTGTGGCTTGGTCCCCCACCGCATGCAGCATGCGCTGTATATTCTTTCTGACGCGCTCCGGATGGACACACAAGGCGGGTGTGCTGATCCTCTCAGGATTGCTCAGCTGAAACCATTTTAGCTTTGGCTCTGGCATGCCGAAGGGCCCTTTCGGAGACGAGGGTGAAAGTGAAGTCTATTTCAATTCAAATTGTGCCTCAATCTCCACGGTGATATTACCGGGTAGGGAACCCATACCGACCGCACTGCGTGAGCCGATGCCATCTTCGACCCCAAAAACATCTGCAAAGAGTTCGCTGCACCCGTTGATGACATAGGGATGTTCCCCGAAATCTGGTGTGGCGTTGACCATCCCGAGTACCTTGAGTACGCGCGCGACCTTGTCCAGGCTTCCGAGTTGCGATTTGAGCGTTGCCAGCATCGTGAGCCCCACTTGTCGGGCGGCGAGTTTACCCTGATCCTTGTCAACGTCTGCCCCCACTCGTCCAGTCAGTAAGGTGCCATCCAGGGTCACAGGACCGTGGCCTGAAAGGAAGACCACATTGCCTGAAATTACCAGGGGTTTGTAGACACCTGCCGGGGCCGGTGCGGGTGGTAGTGACAGGTTAAGTTCGACGAGTTTGGCTTCTGCGCTCATGATGAATTATCGGTTGCTACCCGTTCAGTCAAACATGAGTGCCGATTTTCCGCAAGCCTGGTTGGCCTGAAGACCTTGCTTTCCGCAGTTGGGCCTTATCAGTGTGTTGCCTTGCGCACGGAGTCCAAGATTCTCCTTACGGGAAGCTCCGGAGTGTCACTCGGACGTCTCAGAGCTGTGGAAAGGTTTTCTACTTGCGGTCTTGCTTGAGTGGCCAGATGCCGTTTCGCAGAGGCTGCCCACGTAGTTCAATCGGGTCCACCTGAACGTGTCGGAAGCGTTTGCGATTCATGCTGTAAACAATGTGTATAATTCCGTTTTCGCTTTGAATCATACTCGGGTTTTCAAATGATTCAGATGGGCTCTGGTCCAATACCTCAACGGCTTCCCACTCTTTTCCATTGGAACTGACGGCAAGATGGATGCGGTCCTTGCCTTGGGTGCTGTGGTTGTAAACCATGGCAAAGCGACCATCCGTCAGTCGGATCACGTCGAAGGAGCTGTTTGGGTTAGGAAGGGCAGTGCGCCGCATCGTTGACCACGTTTTGGCGCCATCCGTGGTCCAGATTTCTGTCATGTAACCTTGTTTGGTGCGGCAGAGTACCTGGATGCGTTTGGGATCGTGCATGAGGATGACCGGCTCGGTGGCTCGATATTCGGACGGAAAATTGAGAAACCTGGTCTTGGTCCAGCCCCATCTTTCACGGAAGGGGTTGGCAAACTCCATATGCACCCTCCAACCCGCCGATGCATCACTCGAAGGGCATAGCAGTTTCCCATTGGAGAGTTCCACAGGTCTCCCCTTGATGGGGCCATGGATGCCGGCTGGAAGTTTGCTGGACGGGGTCCAGGAGTAGCCCCCGTCGTAAGTAAATTTCACATGGCCTTTCCATAGTTCCCTGCGGGCGCCCGTCTGGTAAAAGAGTGCCATTTGCTTGTCAGGTCCACGGGTCAATACGGGATGTGTGCAAGCCTCCTGCACTCCGCTGCGTCTGTCGGAGTAGGACGCGGTTGTTTTGGGCGAAGACCAGTTTTTCCCGCTCCAATGTGAGCGCTGAACGGTCACATCAGCATAGTCAGGCCTGGATCCAGCGGTCCAT